>NZ_JACJON010000001.1 GCF_014695585.1 Microcoleus sp. FACHB-831
TGTTAGTCAACTGTTCCAGCATCCGCCTTTCTTCTGGTGTCAGCTTGATAATGTATTTCTTGCTCATTGGATAGCTTAAAAATTTTTGGTGAGCGCTTTTCCTTGCCTTTTCTTTAGATTATCCGTATATACTACCCCTCAAACTATCCTTGACAGCCTACTAGAGGTGGGCAATTGAGTGCTGCTGACAAGCGAGATAATCGGGAGTTAGCAAGAGTTCGAGTTCTCGGTGAGCATGTCAACCGTCACTTGAAGATTTTTAAGATTCTCAGTAAACACTATCGCAATCGTCGTCGTCGCTTTGGGCTACGTTGCAATTTCATTTGTGCGCTCTACAACTATGAACTCAGGCTTGCTCAATGATTTCTACAAGAGGTCTTATGAACATAAGTCACATTTCCTCTATATCATTTTAATTATTTCTACAATAAGAACCTATCTACAAGATTCTCTAAATTCCATAATTCGCCAAACTAAGGAGGCAAAGATGAAAGGTAAATATCTGTATGGCTTTTTAGCAGCTGGTTTGATCCTCGGTGTTCCGTTGATTGCCAAAGCCAGAATTGCACTCAATGGGGTCTCGGTCAATGGGACTGACCTGAACACAAACCAGATTACCCCTGCGGCTACTAACAGCACTATTCGGGTAGAAGGTGGGCAGTTGGTGATTCAAGCAACCCAAATCGCTCCATAGACTAGCGCTACTTCACTCATCAAATCCACTATGAAGAAAAGCATCCGATGGTGGATAGGGAGTGGGTTCATTGTGCTCTTGATTGCTGGTGCTGTGTATTTTACCTATCAGCATCTAAGACCGTCTGAGCTCAATGCTCCTTTTCCTTTCTCTCCGTCCGTTGTGCTAAAAGGAACCGCCGTTCAAGGGGCTGTCTTAACTAGCACAGATAGCGAAGGGCGAAGCGTAACCCTGAAAATTCAGGACGTTGAGCGTGACCCCAAAGATTCGGAGGGAGAGGTTTATCTTTATACTGTGATCTATCAAAATACCCCAACCTCTCAATGGCAGAATATCTGCCAGCCGGATCGAGACAATATGGCTGTTGCCATACCTCTGTCTGGCCAATGGGATACTAGAGGGAACCACATCAATAACGGAAGAATTACCTTTGCTTGTACGAATAGTGCTTTAGCAAAATGTCTGCGTTGGGGATATAAACCCTGGAAAACGGTTCAAGGTCAATCTCTACGGGATTACCATCAGGCTTGCACACGAATGGTACGAGCTGATTACTGTGGCACTGGGGTTGCTCATACCCAAGATGGAAACGAGATTGATATTTACGATCGACTTGGAATTCAAAAACGGACAAATAACAGTGGAATGGAGTTTGAGGCTGCTTGGAACTCAGATGGAGCTGTTGCAATCAGTAGAACCCGTTTCCCAGAAACACTTGCTCAAATTAAAAAGGAATGCCCTGAGCGATTCAAACCTCTTCAACGTGAACCTACAGTAGATATTGATACTTCTACATCACTCTCATTACTACAGCAGTACGCTCCAAAAGCACTGATTTTTAACGATTCATTCGTCAACTCATTAAAATAACGACGGTCTCACTCCCACTAAGCGCTAAAAGACTAACAATTCCAATGCAGCGGACGGTCGAAATCTCTGGTGTTGCGTTTGAGGTTATCTGCCGCCGCACCTTTGAGGAAGCGACAGAAACATTGTAGCCCGACCTAAGAGGATGTTTGAAAAGTGGTGAGGGGTTAAATATTATGCCAACCGCCTGACCATGATACGGATCATTGCCAGATAAATAAAAGTCTCCGATGTTTCTGGCAATAACTCATAA
>NZ_JACJON010000002.1 GCF_014695585.1 Microcoleus sp. FACHB-831
GATGGAGTTACTTTTGAAGCTTTCGTTGTTCAGAAATTAATTCCTAAACTTTGGAAAAATGCTTGTGTTGTGATGGACAACGCCAAAATACATCAAGGGGAGATGGTAAGAGAATTTATCGAAAAAGCTGGAGCCAAACTGATTTATTTATCTCCTTACTCTCCTGAGTTCTCCCCCATTGAAAATTTTTGGTCAACTGTTAAATCTATCTTGATAAAGACAGCAGCTAGAACTTATAAAGATTTAGTCGATGGCATCGCCAACGCCATGTTTAAGGTAACTCAAGAAAATATTCGTAACTGGTTTGCTCATTGCTGTTATTGTACCTAATGAGAGTGGGAAATGCTATAGAAAGATTTAATAATACGATGAGGCAAAGAATATGGCGCCTGGTAAGAAAAACTCTTTCGTTCTCTAAAAAACTCTCCAATCATATAGGAGCTATCTGTTATTTTATTCATGAATATAATGCCGAATATAATGCCAGTTTATCTATAGAGTGAAAAGCTTGGTTATCATTACTATGCAGGACTACCGTTTTAAAGAGTTAACATTTCTAGTTCTAGGCGATCGCTACATATGCGATCGTCTAGAGTAACTGAGTATTAGCTAACCCCGTAGTTGTAGGGCGCTTTAGCACCTGAACGGTCAATAATTACCCAATACAAACCACTAATTTCCTCCAGTTGTAATAAGAAGATCCAGTTTGAATCAATCTTTTCCCCATTTTCTGGGGGATACTCACTCTTGGCAGTTTGCAACGTCAGGGTAGACGTAGGTTGATTCAGATAAGAACGCAGCACTTTTGTCGCCGCCGCTTTATCTGCTCCCTCTGGCAAATCAAACGCACCTGGATCGTTAAGCATCTGACTCAATGGACTTTCGATCTCGTTGTCATCTTCTAAGAAACTGCGAATTGCTAGTTGCAACGCATCGATAAATGTCACCTTACTGCCCATCGCCATCTGTTTATTAATTGCTGATGGACTGACTTTTATCGTTAATTGGGGTACGCCTAACTCGGCTTTAATACCTGGAATACCGCTCGCGCCATAAGCTAAAGTTGAAACTTGATTGCCTTGGGCATCAAATAGTTTGGCTTCATCGCCTTTATCATTCCAAATGCCTGAGCTACTACCAAAAGTGAAGCCTCCAGTTTCTGCGTGAACCTCATTGGTATAAACTCGGCAACTCTTACCTGCTTCTAACGTAGTTTTGGCGGGGAAGGTAAAAGCTTGTCTCTTACTCAAGCCAGAGGAGATCTTCCAACCGGATATATCAACAGATTCTGTGCCTTTATTGACAATCTCAACATATTCGTCAGATTGAGTCCGCTTAACTTTACCTTTGTAGGAGATATCTGCGATCGCTACTGTTCCCGTTGCTGTGACCGTCTTCTCCTCTTCCACAAACTCTTCAACCACCTCTTTGGGATCGCCTTCATCGGAAGTTTGCGTTTTAACGGGAAGTTCTGCTTGTTGCCAAGTTGCGCCGTCAATTGTGCCTTTATTACCTTTACTTGTCTTATCTGCAACTATATTTCCTGAGCCTTCATTTAATGGCCAGTAGCTTACTAAACCTGACTCGCTACCCGTTAGACGGCGGTTCATATTCTGATGAATTTCTTCTGGGGAACGAGTTACATTCCAAAGCCGAACTTCGGCTATTTTCCCTGGAAATGCGTAAGCTTCATCATCATCTTTGTACATTCCCATTAATAAATCGTTTTCAGGGGTGTAGTTAATATTTGTTCCAGCAATTGCTTGTTTGACTTTTTCCACACCATCAACATACACTTTCATCTCCATCTCCTGACCGTCATAAGTGCCAGCGATATGATGCCACTGATTCAGGTTGATAGTATTTGTTCCACTACTGGCATACTGAATTCCTGCCGATGGCACTTTTAATCCAAAATAGATGCCGCTAGTGCCATCGAGGAGTAAACCATATCCACTTTCTGTTGATCCAGTATCGAAAATATTACATATAATCCCAGCCCATCGCTTTTGAGCCGTTACATAAATCCAAGCTTATAGGCTGATGTTTTTCTCAATTTTGTATTCGTTTTTTTTGCCCAAATTGATACTATCATCTACTCCGTCAAAGCTGAGTACGTTTTGCATATCGTTCATGGTATTATTCTCCTTAAATTGTCAACTTTGGTAAACAGAAATTTCCCGGCGTTCGCCTTGTTCTATTTGCAGTTTCTAAAAGAAACTCAAAGGATTTTCACCCCCTCTAATTCGGCTATACTTCCTTAGAGTATTGACTGCGCTCGTCATCAGCCCAGCTAGACATTTTACTGGGATCATCTCACTTTTGTAAATATAAGGTCAAGGCGGAAAGATAGACAAATAGAAGTTCAACCGCAGGCACAACTGCCATGACCCTAGAAGAAACCCAACGTCTCCAAGCTTGCTTACAAGAGGCAGCAGCAATTCTCTATAGAAATAACACCTGCCGGAGAACTGAAGACCTTTGAGGGTCTGGAAAAGGCAGTGCGCCAACAGATGCTAGAGCAAGTCGGTCCAGAAATTGCTTTTTTTTTATCAAACAAGTTACCTCAATAGCTGAAAGACCTGTGCGGCGATAGGCAACCCAGCGATCGCACCAACATCCTTGGCCGTCCAAGAAGCCTGGACAACACCTACTTCGCCCGTGATTAAACTTTGAGTTGTGCGATCGCC
>NZ_JACJON010000003.1 GCF_014695585.1 Microcoleus sp. FACHB-831
CGGGGGCAACTCACCCCTCGTGGTATCCAAAGTCTGATTGAAAAATACAAAGAGGATTTAGAAGATTTATCACCTCATTCTCTCCGGCATACCTTTTGTAAAAATTTAATTGACGCTGGTGTTGGTTTGGAAATGGTTGCAGCTTTAGCTGGGCATGAAAGCCTGGAAACTACAAAGCGTTACTGCGAACCTTCCCCGGAAGATTTAGCCCTAGCTGTAGCGCTAATTAGTAAGGAGGAGTAAATCAAATTCTTGATAATAACATTAGGTTCTGACGCAGTAATTATTCTGACTGATGACGGCTTTGACGCTATCGATAAATTTAAATTAAATCTAAACTAAGGAATGTAAAAATGGAAGCGAATGTTTCAGATTATCCCGATTACATAGAGCCGAAAATCGGGAAATTTCTGCTTCTCGACGTGACTGGAGGTACTGGCGGAAATGCAATCATGGGATTTCTTGAACAGGGAGTTACTAACCTACGTGCCATAAGAAGTCTTATTAAAGGAAGTACGGGTTGCTAGTAAAATTAACTACTTCTGAGCGTTTTTTTAGGATTAAGTTCTTGATATCCATTAAAAATAAATAGCCATGATACGACAATACTCCAGTGAATTATAACGGCTGTCCAAATAGAGCCAGATTGCAGGTAAGAAACTGTGCAGGCAATTCCCAAGACGGACACCGAGACTAGAAAAATAGGTCTTGTAAATACTGGTAAAGCTCTTTTGTAGAATGTTAAACCATTGAGTGGATGGACAACGACATAAGCGAATAAACTAAGCACTACCCAAATCAGACAAGTATTAATTGAAACATTTTCTGTTATGTGAGGAAGAGGAATCACTCGAAATATGAGTTCCTCAGCTACACCAGGAAAAAAGAAGCATACGACTGCGGCGCTGATCAGCTTATGAATTGGTAAATTTGGTTTGCTAATCTTGAGAAATCCACTTGGAAGTCCTAGGGTTAAGCAAACTATAGCAGTAATGAATACGAGCAACAGTGCTATCAACCAGCTTTCTATATTAGGAATGATTGAGAATGCAGAGGCGATTCTGAAAAGCAGTAAATCAAAAAACTTCATTGTCTAATAAAAAACACATATTTATACAACTTATATTATCTACTTCAAATGCCTCAATGTGAAATCTAGAAACTGAGAGACCAGGGTAAACGCATCTAAATGTGGGTCAGACTTGTGATACTATTCGAGGCTGACCGTTTGACGATTTTCCTGCCACCATGAGCTTCAGCCTGGAAGCAAGCATCCTTAAGTATTTTGGGAAGCTGAAAGACCCCAGAATCGAGCGTAGCAAACACCATCCATTGATTAGTATCGTTGCGATCGCCATCCTAGCCGTCATATGTGGGGCTGATAGCTGGGTAGCAATTGAAACCTATGCCTGTTCAAAGCGAGACTGGCTGGAACAATTTCTGCCCCTGCCGAATGGCACTCCTTCCCACGATACGTTTGCTAGGGTATTTGCTCGCCTAGACCCAAAGCAATTACAGCAAAGCTTCCAGGAGTGGATGAATAGTTTGACTACTAGCCTAGGTGGGCAAGTAGTTGCCATTGATGGCAAGGTCATGCGGGGTTCTTTCGACCGAAATGGAGAACACAGTGCTCTTCACTTGGTCAGCGCTTGGGCTAGTCAGCATCGTCTAGTTCTAGGACAGGTGAAGGTGGAGGAGAACTCCAATGAAATTACAGCAATTCCTGTCCTGCTGAATCTGCTCGAAATTGCTGGATGCATCATTACAATTGATGCAATTGGATGCCAGCGGAGCATTGCCCAAACCATTATTGAAAAAAAAGCTGATTACATCCTGGCTCTTAAAGGAAATCAAGGTCGCCTACATAAGGCAGTAAAGGAATGGTTTGAGCAAGCAAGGATACAGGAGTTTGAGGGGATTGACTACAGTTACTACGAAACCATAGAAGCTAATCACGACCGGATTGAAATCCGCAAATGTTGGACGGTTCCAGTTTGTTTGTTAGAGGGAAACTATGCACAGCAGTGGGCAGGGATACGCACTATTGGGATGATTGTCTCTGAACGTCGGTTGTGGAACAAAACTACCTATGAAGTCCGTTACTACATCAGTAGTCTTACCAGTGAAGCCAAAATATTGGGTGAGGCTGTACGCAGTCATTGGGGGGTTGAGAATTCACTGCATTGGGTATTGGATGTGACGTTTGCTGAAGATAAAAGTCGGATTCGTAAGGACTATGCTCCTCAGAACTTTGCCCTACTCAGGCATTTAGCAATTAATCTTCTCCGCCAAGAAAAAACTGTTAACAGCAGCCTTGCCCAAAAACGATATCGAGCAGCCCTAGATAATGACTATTTGAGGCGAGTGATTACTAATTAAACAGCTCAAAGCATCAGTTAAGTAAATTTTCCCCCTTTTGGAGTCAGGGAGTGAGCAATTAGCTTAGCTGATGCTGCATGTATTTACATAATATTTATCCATCTCGATTCTATCTAGTTTCTACTAAATTACACAAAGTTTTTAGGCAATTTTGGAGTTACTTTGGGCAGCAGATTTGAGTCAGCTAAACACAAAATATTTGTTGATGTGAAGTTTTTTTTGACAAAACATGAGATGCATAACATTCTGTGGTTGCCAAATTATTTTAGATGCGTTTGCCCTGACTGAGAGACAGCTTCTAAAAACGTCCCGTTTTGCTAAAACACCACATGTCTACTGAATTGCTGGGAGAGAGGTGGGTAGCAGCGTCACAAAACTCATCAAACAATCAACCTGTTAAAAGAGTCAGTGGCGTACCAAAAAACGACCGTCAAACAATACGTGGTTACAGATGATTGACGAGCGCTCTGAATTGAAACAATTCACAACCCAAACCGGAGTAAGACTGCACCAGCTTGTATCTCACCAAGGTGGCACTT
>NZ_JACJON010000004.1 GCF_014695585.1 Microcoleus sp. FACHB-831
GCTATTCAAAATCCGAGGAAATGCTGAGATACTCAATTCGGCTGTTACTGCACTATCTCAAATTCTGGGATGTCCCTATTCCTCAATGATTCATAGCACCATTATGCAACGCCGAAGACCCAACCCTGCGAGTAGTGCGATCGCGGTGACCAACGCTTGAGCAAACGCCGTCGCGAACAATGTGCGTGCCATCCCATAGGGTTGGAGGCGTGCGATGATGGCACCAATGATTCCTACAGCAAGCACCCCGAAATACATTAGGTTGGCGGGATCTCCGTCTTTCCCGATGATGCCAACACCAAGACTCAACCAGACGAGAATTAATGCTGCGGCGATCGCAATGCCGATGGCAGATCGGTACGCGGTACTGTTTATCCGTGTTCGCATAAGCGTGTCTCCAATATGATGCTAGGCTCCAGCTTGCAAGGTGCAGCTGCAACGGTTCTGCATAGCAGTGCTTAAATTTGAAGCCGTCTTCTTGATCTTCAGTCCATTGCAACTTTATTCCAGATGCAATATGAGATTGCAACGTTCGGCAGTCTCTAAAATTAGCTCTACTCTCTTTCATTCGACAAATCTTGTCTATCCACTCTTCATCAAACGCGACGATGGCCCTTTCGATGGCATTAAATTAACGCTCCCTGGGGATATTGCTTACAGCACCCATCGCCTTGCTCATTGGGCTTTTTTAATCCTTTACCACTGGTAGGTTTTACATTCATTTTGCACTCTTGTCTGTGGTAATTTGATATTTGCCCTTCGGAGCGCTTCAGGGCTGTCCTTGTTTTACTTATAAATGGCCTCCGAAGGACTTCACACTCGTGTTTTCAGACCGGGGATAGGAGTACTAATTGATGAAAGAATTGAGTTAGCTGGCCCCACGCATCTTCCGCCGCTAAAGGGTTGTAGTCGGAGCGTTCGTGACAGAAAAAGCCGTGACCTGCATCGGGATAAACCTTCAGGGTGTAGTCTTTGCCAAGTTCCTGAAATCGCGATTCAATTTGTCGAATGCGATCGCCCGGAATAAAGGGATCTCGACCGCCGAAAAATAGGTAGATAGGCACCGTGATGTCTTTGACTGCATCAATCCACTCATCGGAAACCATGCCATAGAAAGGAGCCGCTGCGGCAATTTCATTTGATAACTTGCAAGCCGTAAAAAAGGTTAAGCCGCCGCCCAGACAAAACCCGGTTACGCCGACACGATCCGGGTTCACTTCTGGGCATGACTTTACATAGGCTAATGCGGCTCGAATGTCGTTCTCCATTGGCTTACCAAAATCTAAGCGCCACATCATTGCCATTGCCTGCTCTACCTCACCATAGCCAAATTTGTTATTGGGTAACTCACGATAGTATAAATCCGGTACCAGCACCACATAACCTTCGTTCGCAATCCGGACTGCCACATTTCGGATGTGTGACGTTAAGCCAAATGCCTCCATCAGTAGTAGGATGGCGGGCTTGCGGTGCGAAGCCGTTCCCCCTTCCGGGTAATCAGATCCCGTTGGTGTAAACAAGCAGGCGGGCATTTGTCCATCCGGTGTGGAGAGCGGTACCTCGGTTTGTTCAATTTCCATCTTCTTTCTCTAATAGAACTTGCTGTAAATAGCTTAAAAAGCTAGCCATTCAGAACTCTAGAAGAAAGTTGCTCGATTTTAGTAAATTCTTGCACTCAGGTTTGCAGGAGTTGTTTTGGTGTTATACCAACGATGCGTTTGAAGCATCTTGTTAAGTGGCTTTGATCGGAAAAACCTGTTAGCGCCGCAATATCTGCAATGCTCAGTTCGCTGTACTTCAACAGATGTTTTGCTTTTTCAATTCGCCGTTGCAGGATGTATTGATGGGGTGTGATTCCTGTTCGTTGCTTGAACAAACGTAGAAAATAATAGGGGCTAAGTTGGGCGATCGCGCTCAACTCAACCAGCTTCAAGTCCTGATCGAGCTGCTCATGAATATAGTCTGTCACCTGTTGCAGTGCTGATTGAGATAATCCATTTGGGTAACTCGAAAGCTTCGGTTGGATAGTGCAATAGTTCCGTAACAGGTGAATCGCTAATGTGGTTTTGAGGCTATCAATCAACAAATCACCACCAATTTTGCCAGACTCTAATTCTTCTCTCAAGGTCGAAAAAATTCCTTGGATTAAAGGATCTGGCTCATTCATAAATCGTGGTGTAAGTTCAATGCGATCTGGATTCACAAAATCCCGTCCCACTTGTTGGAGAAGTGTCGGCTCAATTGCCAGAACCATAAACTCAACTGAGGTAGCCCAGTTACAGCGATGGAAAATGCCCGCAGGAATTATTGCAATATCTCCCGCTTTCCGCGTTTCTCGCACAAGCTTTCCATCCAACCACCGTTCTCCTGATGCAATCAAGCTATCCCACCCTGGTTGTTTAGCTGATTCAGGAAGCCCACAAGCGTTCGCGGCTAGCGCAATCGAATGCATCGTATGTTGATGTTCGGCGATTTCAAATTTTGGCTGTTGGTAAACTTCCAGATGCAGGTTACTCCACCCAAAGCTTGAGAGGATAGAGGGTTTGGGCAATAGTGAATTGGCTGCATTCGCTTTGCGATAATCAATGATTGGCACTTTTTGCACGGACATCTCATTCCTTGCGCGAACGCTTGAAAACTCTTTTATTTTGCCCTCCTCGCGTAAGTTGCTGAAATAAGCACATCAGGAATGGCTAGGACACATTAGCAAGAAACCCCGTAGACATTCGTTGCTTTGGTAGGCGGTTTTATTTAAGGAGAGAAAAACCTGTATACTTAATTCCTCGTTCAGCTGATGTCCGTTTGTTCGACTCACTTCACAAAAAAAAGGTTTTTTAGAATATTCTCTGCTTGTACGAAAGGATAACTCTAGTGTTTCCAGATCGTGAAGCGCGATCGCGTATTTATATTCAAAACCCAGCGCTCGTAGCCTGAGTGCTGGGTGCATAAGTTTTTAACGCCGATCCTACCTAGATTATTTCCGGTTATCAGAAAATCAGATTAATGCCGTGAGGTTTTACCGCTAAACTATTCGGCCTTGTTTTGGCGACCGAAACGGGATTTGAACCCGTGTCTCAAAAGCTTGGTTTTCTGAAAGTTGATATAGGAGGCGAGTTTTTGCGATGAACTTAGAGCAATAGCTTGAATCTAAGTTTTAGTTTGATGCACTGGAGCGGCTTTGCTAATTTGCCCACCCTCGCTTGAAGTGCGAGGGGAAGCAATACTTCTCGGTTAAGCTCTAAGCAGTGTTGAGAATGGAGAAGTTAAGATGTTCACATTGAGTTCCAGTTCCCCTATGAAATGGCTTTTTAGACGGGAACTTTGAGCGAGA
>NZ_JACJON010000005.1 GCF_014695585.1 Microcoleus sp. FACHB-831
CAATCGCTGGCGGAGGCCATTTCAACTGCCTTCGAGCAAATTGACGAGCTAGATATGTACAACTGGTTTACTCATTGCTGCTATTGTTCCTCACCCACTTGAGAAACGCTATATAATATTCATCGCAGCCAGGAGCTTACTTTCGCAGTGAGAAACCCCCGCTGTTTTTGCTTTAGGTTTGTAGCGATCGCACTTTGCTTGCAATTGGGGTAGCGCATTCATAGAATTGTGCCTAATTCAAGAAAAGCGGGATGCTATACGTCAAGCCATAATTTAACTATTGCTGTGTATTTGTGACTATCAAAATTTACTCTCACCATCTCCGTAATATCATCACCCACGCAGAAAGCACGTACCCAGAAGAGTGCTGCGGCTTAATGCTGGGGAATATCGATGAAGATACTAAAACTGTCGTAGAAGTTTGGGCAACCAAAAACAGTTGGAACGACGAAGCATATGAGACATTCCAGGGGATTGCAGGTTCGGATAAACTAGGTGCTAGCAAGCGAGACAGATACGCGATCGCACCCGAAGATATGCTAAAAGCACAACGGGAAGCACGCGATCGCCAGCTTCAGATTGTGGGAATATACCACTCTCATCCAGACCACGCAGCCATTCCCTCTGAATTCGATCGGGCGTGTGCTTGGCCAGTGTACTCGTATATTATTGTGTCTGTGCAACAAGGGAAAGTGGATGCACATCAAAGCTGGATACTTGACGAAGCCCACCAGTTCCACCCAGAAGAAATTGAAAATTTATCCTAAAAAACGCTAAGACACAAAGGCATAAAGGATGTAATATACTTAGTCCTCACTCCTCTATGCGATCGCCATGCTCAACCCTAACCTGGATGAAATCCAGCTGACAAAAGACGACTACGAACGCTACTCTCGCCACCTAATCCTGCCAGAAGTCGGACTCGAAGGGCAAAAGCGCCTCAAAGCCGCCAGCGTACTGTGCGTGGGTACGGGTGGACTTGGCGCACCCCTCCTGCTTTATCTCACCGCCGCGGGTGTCGGACGCATCGGCATTGTAGATTTCGATGTCGTGGACACTTCCAACCTGCAACGTCAGGTTATTCACGGCACGTCTTGGGTAGGCAAACCAAAAATCCAATCTGCCAAAGAACGGATTTTGGAAATTAACCCCTACTGCCAAGTAGACTTGTACGAAACTCGTCTAAGTTCTGAAAACGCCCTCGATATCATTAAGCCTTATGACATCGTAGTAGATGGAACCGACAACTTCCCCACCCGTTATCTTGTTAACGATGCCTGCGTGTTGTTGAATAAACCCAACGTCTACGGTTCCATCTATCGATTTGAAGGGCAAGCTACTGTATTTAACTACGAAGGTGGCCCCAACTACCGCGACCTTTATCCAGAACCACCACCACCGGGAATGGTTCCCTCCTGTGCTGAAGGCGGCGTGCTGGGAATTTTGCCAGGAATTATCGGTGTAATTCAAGCAACAGAAACGGTAAAAATTATTCTCGGTCAAGGTAATACTTTGAGCGGGCGATTGTTGCTTTATGATGCCCTAAACATGAAGTTCCGGGAGTTAAAGCTGCGTCCAAATCCAGAACGCCCCGTAATTGAAAAGTTAATCGATTACGAACAATTCTGCGGTATTACCCAAGCTAAGGCTGAGGAGGCTAAACAGCAGATGGAAATGTCAGAAATGACAGTTAAGGAATTGCAGGAATTAATAAATAGCGGCGCAAATGATTTCGTGCTGCTTGATGTCCGCAATCCCAATGAGTACGACATTGCTAAGATTCCTGGCTCAGTATTAGTGCCGTTACCAGATATTGAAAATGGCCCTGGTGTTGAGAAGGTTAAAGAATTGCTTAACGGTCATCGCTTGATTGCACACTGCAAGCTGGGCGGTCGTTCTGCAAAGGCGCTGGGCATTTTGAAACAAGCTGGAATTGAAGGCACTAATGTGAAGGGTGGAATTACCGCTTGGAGTCGAGAAATCGATCCTTCAGTTCCTGAATATTAAAGACGTAGGGTGGGCAATGCCCACCCTAATGATGTGGTGAAGCTTAAGTCAGCTACCACAGTTGAAGGTTCAGATGTGAAAATTAACGCTTCCAATGGCGGCGTCAAGGTGGATGATGCCAAAGTCGCAACAGCAGATGTTGCTGCTGATAACGGTGTTATCCACATTATTAACACAGTATTGCTTCCTGCCTAAGCTATCTCTACTTAGGTTTAAAAGTAGATTTTTAGCTTTCCAGAGTAACCAAAGCATCTTGGTTAAACCGAACCACGCGCTTAATTGCGTTTCGGGAATGCTCAGATGTAGAGACTGATAGTGTGATGTTATTCTGACCAGGATCTAAGATGTGTTTCACCGTACAAATTTGCATTTTATTGTTGCAGTAAGCAACAATGCGATTACCAACTTGAATATCTAATGCTTTAATTTTCATTTACTACTCAACCTAATAAATAACTGGTTTACCCAGCAGAATTCAGGGCTACCTACTTGCATAGATAGCTGACTAAATATTTGGTTTTTATCTTAGTGTTATTGTCAGAGTATCCCCTCTTAATTGACCTTTACAGAAGGGAAAGAAAAACCTATTGCCGTATCTCTCTTGCTCGGCGATCGCAGTGGTTATTTATACTATAACATAGATAAAGCTAGCTACCAAACTTACTATATTATTGTCAATAGAGATTTATACTTAGAATATTATTAAAAGCTGGTTTTTAAGATGGAAGCTTTATTAACGATTATGATATCCTCGCACACCTAGCAGTTAGCTGGTCGCAGCCAACGGGCTATACTTGTGACTTAAAGGAAAAGCTTGCCTTTAAGTCACAGGTTTATGGTTTAAAAGTAGAAACATCGCAATTTTTCCCTAAAAGCGTGTTGCGATCGCGTCAACAACATAAACGCCTCTAACCAATCTCAACGAAATGTGTTGCGATCGCCAGTCTGCGGCAGCGCAGTATTACAGGGTACGATCGCCCTCGCTTGGGTTAGCTATAACGCATACCTTCTGTAGTTGGGTGAACTTGCCTTTCCCACACAGCAAGCCGCTGGGTAGCTATTTTACGCATCACCGCCTATTTTTAAATACTTGGGTGCAGAATTGTAAATTTTCTCTAGCCTTACTGGGTAATCGGTTAGCTCTAATCGGAGAAAGTTGACTTAGATCTTTTGGTCTAGTTGGGTAAAATTCTAATTGACTTATCTCGTCGCTTTCTTGAGAGCTGGCGGCTGTTATGTTAGTAATGCTGTTGCGGCTAACTGTACCTCTAAAACATTCCCATTCATCTGTTTGTTCGCGGTAGTCACGCCCTGTAATTGTTCGTCCAGTTTTGCGAAAAACTATATATCTCTCGCCTGATCGATTGGGCGTCGAGGATTCTCCATAAAAATATTCTCCATTGCGTAGGTTTTGCACTGTCTGTCTGGGTTGAGCTAAAACAGATGTGGAGCCAATACTTCTCGGTTAAGCCCAAAATCAGGTAAATTAACTGTTGTCCCCTAACAGGCGGTCGTAAAATCGGTGCATCTCAGAGAATTCTCGTTTATATCTCCGGTCATAGAAG
>NZ_JACJON010000006.1 GCF_014695585.1 Microcoleus sp. FACHB-831
CTTCTATGACCGGAGATATAAACGAGAATTCTCTGAGATGCACCGATTTTACGACCGCCTGTTAGGGGACAACAGTTAATTTACCTGATTTTGGGCTTAACCGAGAAGTATTGGGGTGCGCTTCCAGTGGAACCCCTTTTTTGCAGAATCCGGCGTATCCGGTCTGCGCTCAGTTTCACTCCTCGCTGTTGCTCCAACAGGGCGGATAATTGAACACTGTTGTAGGTACGTTGGTCTTGTTCTAAGCAGTCTTCTAGATACCGCAAGTCTGCCTCACTCCACCGCCGTTTCATCCCCCGTCCAGGGGTATCCCATAATCCCCCTAAGCCACCCGTCTCCCACCGTCGCAGTGTTTCTCGCACGGTCTGCTCTTGACATTCAAATATCTGGGCAATTTCTGGCACGTTCCAACCTTGTGCATTCAGCCGCACCATGTGGGCACGGTCTTTGATGTGCTGCGCCACCCTGGGTGCAACTCGTAATTCCTCGAGGGTGCGGTCTGATTCCTCGCCCAGGACGATACGTAAAGGGGCAGGCATTGGTTCAAGCAAGATACAGGTTTTACCGTCTCTCCTATCTTAGGTTTAATCCCGCCTACATACTTACTACAATTTTTTGGTACTCAACAGGATAATACGTGTAATGTAACTGGTTAGTGCCCCTTGAGTGCAAAACTTTAACAACTCACTAACCCGCCTTATTCTGCACAAGGAAAGCTATCTGGCTGCCTCACAGCTAGGTGACTAGCCTCAAGAAGAGTAAAAGCTGGCTAACTCAGCCATATGTCAACTAGAATATAATCCAAGTTGACATTCCTTGTAAGGAATATTATCGTGTGAGGTAGAACGTGGTCTGGACTTGGGAGCTGTATCTAGACGCGAGAGGGGAGGTACCAAAAGATTTGTTGGCTTTCTTCGTTGGATTGATACCAGAGGGTGAGCTACCGCCGAATGCGCCAACGCCCGTGCTAATTCCATCAGAAACCAAGAGGCTCCAGGTCAATCTTAAACGTCTATGCGACAAAGGCTTGGCATCGTTAAAGAGCGATATCTTTGAGAAGCTAGAGGATGACTTGTACGAATTCCGCATGACTAAAAGCGAGCATAACCCACGGTTCATTCTCACCACTGCCACTCCTCAATGTTTTGTGGTGTTGCACGCTTTTATGAAGAAGTACAACGGCGCTATCCGGGATAGAGATAAAGAGCCAGCAAGACTTCGGTTGCGTGAGTTGAACAGTAGGAAAGGACAATGAACAAGTACAACTTTCAGGACTGGCTCAAAACGAAGGTAAGCGATGACGACGAGGTAATCCTAGCCGGGAAGCTGGAGTACCTGCGGCTCTATTTGACCGATGCCATGCGGGAATTGCGAACCAAGGCAGGACTAACGCAGGCACAGTTAGCTCAAGAATTGGGAGTGCAGCAAGCTGCGGTGTCTAAGCTAGAGTCGGCTCTAAAGGATCGTGAGCTGGAGTCGGTACTTAAGTATCTGCATACTTTGGATGCGGATTTGCTCCTAGCCGTGAAGCAGGGAGAGGAACTGTATCAGGTAAGCGATACCGAAAGTGGGTTGTTGGTAGATGTGCCTTCTTATGTGCAAGAGCTGGCATCAACAGCAGGGATGAGTCCGCGTGAGTATGTCCTCTCAGCAATTGAGTATTTCTCACATAAAGCTACCTCTCGCAGGGAGACACTAACTGCATTCCTGGAAGGTGAGGACTCGGTTGCTAGGCAGGTACGACAGAGATTGGGTGGGCGCTCTGTGTCTGAAATTGCAGCCGAGTTGGAAAGTTGCCTGAGCATCCCTGAAGAAGATGACCGGATTTTGGCTGTCAAAAATGCTTTAGCTGGCAGCGTCAGGAGTGGAGGGACTACCCGTGATGCCAGTGATGAGAATGATGAAATTGAATTATTAGATTTAGCAGAGAGTTTGTTGGAGAAATTGGCACAGATAAAGCTTAATTAGAACCCGTATTTTTTAGACAAACATAGCTTACCTAAAGTTAATCACCCTGGTAAAAAAAGACTAACTGACCATCAACAGAGATTAGAAAAATTTCTTCAACATTATTTATATGAAGCCCGAAAACTACAGGAGGACTGACTGAAGTACGGGCTTGATTGTGTAGACCTGTATGTTGAGTATGTGGATGTATGGAACAACAACGTAGCGAAGATTATTACAGGCTGATTCACCATCTGCTGACCTGCCGCGATGGAGAAGAGGCAAAAATTTTGATGGCAAACTCTGGCTTAATTGATGGTAGGTTAGTGCAGGCGATGAAACAGGTAGCTAGCATGATGGCACAGCAAGGTAACCAGAACTTCGCTAATTATTTAATCCATGTTGCCGAGCATCTGCCCACTACACCATTTTTTAGAAGTGTTGCCCCTGCTGCGACAAGTGCCACCAGCAAGGCGTCACCCAGAACCAGCTCTGTAACAATTCCTCCTCTTTTGGAGCAGATATTAAAGGCAATTGTAGAAAGCAAAGGCAACCCACAAACTGTATACAGTCTGCTGCAAGCCAATAGAGACAAATTGGATGACAATTTTGTTCAGCAGTTTCGCAACTGGGCTTTTTCTAGTTTGCAGGATGCCGAACCAGAAACAGCACAGATGATGGCAACATTAGTTGGTGGATTTAGCGCTCTAATGTGGGAGTCTCCGTTGGGCAATAGGGCTATCAACTTAGAGATTGCGATTACAGGCTACAAAGTCGCTGCTACCATTTTTACCCGTGAATCGCTTCCAGAAAAATGGGCAGAAATCCAACAGAATTTGGCACCTGTTTACCGTCACAGGATTAAAGGCGATCGCGCCGAAAATCTGGAAAAAGCAATTACTGCTTGTGAAGGAGCTTTGCAGGTATATACCCATGAGGCTTTTCCAGAAAAATGGGCGGGAGTACAGAATAATCTAGGGCTTGTTTACAGCGATAGAATTCGGGGCGACTTAGCAGAGAATCAGGAGAAGGCGATCGCTTGCTATAAAGCTACCTTGCAAGTCTATACCCGCGAAGCTATTCCTGAAGAATGGGCCAGAGTCCAAAACAATTTGGGAATTGCCTATCATAAGAGGATTCAAGGTAACTTGGCAGAGAATCAAGAGAAAGCAATCGCCTGCTATGAAACTGCCTTGAAAATTCGTACCCGTGAAGCATTACCTTATAAATGGGCACAGACACAAAATAATTTGGGTTTTATTTACAGCCAGAGGATTCTAGGTGACCCAATACGGAATGTCGAGAGAGCAATAACTTACTACAATGCTGCATTGCAGGTTCAGACTCCTGAAGCTTTTCCAACAGAATCAATTTCAGTTCAAATCAAGCTGGAAGATGCTTGCCGACACCGAGATGACCTTTATCAAGGTGGAAAAGAATTACATTTTCTCCTTCAGATATTCCAAGCAATCCGAAATAACAGACAAAACCTGCAAGCTGTATACCCGTTTCTGTCTGCTAACCTGGAGAAGCTAGATGATAACTTTCTTCAGTTTTTTGACACCTGGGCAACAGTTAAATTATCCACAGTAGATAGCCAGGAAGCAAAAATTAGAGCAGTAGATATTGCCTTATTTAGTGGACTTATTCAGCAGTTTCCTCTAGGTGACAGGGCTATCAATTTAGAAATTGCAATTAAAGGCTATGAGCTTGTTTCTGAAATATTTAATCAGCAAGAAAAATCTCTTGAGAAGTTACTACGGGCAGAAACTCTATGTAATTTTAGTCTAGCTTACAAGAATCGGATACGCGGAAATAGAGGCGAAAACTTAGAAAAAGCTATTTCGGTTGGTCAACAAGCATTAGCAATGCATACTCGTAAGCAATTTCCCCAACTAGGGGCAAGCATTCATAATAATCTAGGAGGGTCTTACAGCAACCGAGTTTTGGGTCAAAAAGCTGGCAACATTGAAGAGGCAATCCAACACTTTAAAGCAGCTTTGGAAGTCTTCACCCATGAAACAATACCCTCAGAATGGGCAAAGCTGCAACACAATTTGGGAAATGCTTATATTCGTAGAATACTGGGCGATCGCGCCGAAAATATAGAAGTAGGTATTAAGTATATAGAAGCGGCACTGCAAGTCTACATTAAGGATAAGTTTCCACAAGACTGGGCAAACGCTCAAAATACATTAGCATTTGCTTATCACGAACGAATTCGCGGTGACCGGGCAGAAAACCTAGAAAAAGCGATCGCTTACTTCAAAACCGCTTTGCAAGTCTTTACCCGTGAGGCATTTCCACAATTTTGGGCGCAGACCCAAATGAATTTGGCATCTGTTTACCGCGACAGGATTCGTGGTAATCAGGTTGAAAATCTGGAACTGGCTATTACGACATACGAAGCTGCTTTACAAGTCGCTACTAAAGAGGCATTTCCCAGAGAATGGGCTATGACTCAAAATAATCTGGGTATGGCTTATTCGCAACGGAGATGCGGCAATCCTACCGGAAATCAGGAACGAGCGATCGCAGCGTATGAAGCAGCTTTGCAAGTTTTCAGTAGGGAGACATTTCCTCAAGACTGGGCAATGGCTCAAAAAAATTTGGCACTTGTCTACAGTACTCAAATTCGCGGCAGTCAGACAGAGAACTTAGAGAAAGCAATGACAGCTTACCAAGCTGCCTCCCAAGTTTTTACCCGTGATGCCTTGCCTTACTATTGGGCTAAAAACCAAAATAATCTTGCTCTTGCCTACACAAATACAGGGCAAATTGATGAAGCGATCGCCTGTTGTCGGTCAGCCTTAGAAGTTTTTACACCTACTGCCTTTCCCAGCGAGTGCTTTATAACTGCACGTCAATTCGGAGAGATTGGTGCAAGGTCAAAGCGTTGGGCAGAATCTATCGAGGGGTATGGTGTTGCCATTGAAGCTGTGGAAACTAGCCGCGCTTGGGCAACTTCCGAATCACGTCGTCAAGAGATTGTGGCAGAAGCTTTCTACGTTTACCACAACATTGTCTTGTGTTGCATCAATGCTGGACAACTAGAAAAAGCTATTGAATACGTCGAGCGATCGCGTTCCAAACGGCTTGTAGACTTGATAGCAAGTAACGACCTCTATCAAAGCGGCGAAATTTCCCCAGAAGTCAAGGAATTATTGCAGCAGTATGACGACTTGCAAGAGCGAATTGACAGAGAACGCTCTCAAAACCAATCTGGCAACAACCGAGAACTGATGGGAGTGGGAACAAGTACACTGGATCGCGCTGCCTTCCAAGCTTATAACGAAGCGATCGCAACATTAGAAGCCGAGAAACAGCAAATTTGGGAACAACTCAGACGCTTCGACCCTGTGCTAGCTGGCGAGATTCAGGTTAGCGCCCCTGACTTTTGTGCCATGCAGCAGCTAATTGATCGACCTACTACCGCCATCCTCAGTTTCTACACCACCAGCAACGACACCCATGTCTTTGTGCTACGGCAAAACCAGATTACTTGCCACACCTGTACTGGACAAGGCATCGAGACATTGCAATTCTGGATTTCCCAGAACTGGTTAAAACCCTACATCGAAGATAGAAACATTTGGAAGTCTCACATCAGTGATTTCTTAGTAGAACTGGCTCAACGCTTGCTTCTTAGTGACCTAATTGTTCAGCACCTTAATGGCATCACCGAACTAATTATAGTGCCTCACCTGTTGCTGCATCAGATTCCCTTGGGGGCTTTGCCCATCCAAGATCCCGAACACCCCTATCTTGGTGAGAAGTTTCTCATTCGCTACACCCCCAGCTGCCAAGTTTTGGAGTTTTGCCAACAGCGCGGTGAAGTGGGAGAGTGTCTCACCTACGGCACCGTAGAAGATGCCACCAATGACCTCCCCTGCGCTAGCTTTGAAGGCGAACAAATAGCCCAACTGCATCAGATTTCCAGTAATCGACGATTGAGAGGCAGCAGCCAAGCCACCCGCGACAACTATCGGCAGCTAGCCGAAAAAGTCCAGGTACTCCACTCCTGCCACCATGCCGAATCCTGCCTTGATGAACCCCTCAATTCCCAGCTGAAGTTAGGAGATGGCAGTATCACCTTGGGACAACTAATGAGTCCAGGTTGGCGTCTGCCTAATCTCTCCGATGTGTTTCTCTCCTGCTGCGAGACAGGTCTGGGTTTACCCGAAATCACAGATGATATTTTGACACTCTCCACTGGTTTTTTGTGTGCTGGTGCCAGAAGCGTTGTCAGTACTCTCTGGGCAGTCAACGACTTGGCTACAGCGATATTTTCCATCTTCTACTATCAGCATCGACAACAAGGCTGTAGTCGCCCTGAAGCTGTGCGGCAAGCCCAAATCAAATTGCGTGAATTGAACAAAGAGGAACTACTCAATAGAGAAGATATAAAAGAACTATCCAGGCAGGCAGAAGCTGGACGAAAGCAGGCAAGGAACAAGCGCAGCCAATATGAGTCAGGTTCAGCCAACTATTTGAATTGGGATCGTGAATATCGGAAATACGCCTCAGTTACAAATCAGATTCACAGTGTAAAAAATTCTCAAGACGAAGAACCCTTCTCGCATCCTCGCTACTGGGCTGCTTTTACTTGCTCTGGCTTACGCTAATTGCATCAGGGATAGAGTTTACAGGTGCAGTTGTCGTATTTACTACAAGTGGATTCCATATAAATCGCCCATTTCGGTAACCAATTTCGCCATGCTAAAGCGACAAATAGCATTTTATAGCGATCGCTCCAAAAGCCAGACAGCAGGATAAATGATGGGGCGGTAAATTAGGGGGTCGCGGCCAAAAGTTAAGATAGCTAGATCAATTTTCTGATTATATATCTAGCATCCAGCCACTTGGCCATCTAGGCTTGCAGTTGCGGCGGGTAAATAGCCTTGAGTATCTCTGGAGCAGGCCGAATCGGTAAAGTGCTTTAAGGCTAAAGTTACTGAAATTTTAGTCATTGCCTCGGCACTTTTTTCTTAAACTGCAATTGCAGTTGTCCTGGAGATTAAAGAGATCTCCAGAGAAACTGTAATTGCAGTTTAACTATAATTACCTTAGTTATTCTATATTTACAAACCTCTATATTTTGGATACATCTTAAAAACCAGGTGTTGATAAATAATTAATGATTCAGTAGGCAATTTTAAAATTTACAAACATTGTGAGCGAACTGAGTTATAAAAAAGCCTCCCGACCGTTGGGAGGTTTAATATAGCAACTGCCAAGGCGCTTAAGGCATAAACTAGAAGTAGACCTTAATAAAACCTCCGGCTATACCTCCGCCCGCGCGTATGCCCAAACCCTACAGTTACGATCTCCGCTCAATTGGTAGTGCAAGCCATCAAGTTGGATGGCCTAAAGATTAGTGAAGCAAGTCAAATATTTAGTATTAGTCGCGACACAATCAGGCTATGGCTGAAGCGGGAACGAGAAACTGGGGACTTTCAAGCATTGCCGAATAAACCGCTTGGGAATGGTCATAAAATCACTAACTGGGAAAAATTCAGAGAATTTGTAGAAGTCAATGGAGATAAGACCCAAGTAGAGATGGCAGCAATGTGGCAGGGGGAAATTAGCGCCAGGACTATATCAAGAGCCTTAAAGAAAATTGTGTTTAGTCGTAAAAAAAACTTATGGTTATCGAGAGCGAGATGAAGTTAAAAGACTAAAATTTAAAGAAGAGATAGCGACGTACAAGCCAGAAGAAAGAGTCTATATAGATGAAGCAGGAATGG
>NZ_JACJON010000007.1 GCF_014695585.1 Microcoleus sp. FACHB-831
CTTCTATGACCGGAGATATAAACGAGAATTCTCTGAGATGCACCGATTTTACGACCGCCTGTTAGGGGACAACAGTTAATTTACCTGATTTTGGGCTTAACCGAGAAGTATTGGGAGGGGTTTCAGGTAGACTTTCCCGGTTCAGAAAATCTTGCTGCTGCCAAACCTCTAGAACTTCTAGCGGGGGAGCTGGTTTGGCCGATTGAATTGTACTCGTAGGCGTAATGACGTAGCCGCCTGGGGAAACGAAGCGAAACCCAAAGCGATCGCTTAGGTAAAAGACATCCCGGCTTGGCTTGGTTGAGGAACTAGGAGCAGGGGTTGCGGCGATCGCCGCAGGAGTGGGAGATTGAGCGGGTGATGTTGAAAGATGGGTGCTACAGCCAACAGCCAGAAATGTCAGTAGCCCAAGTGCAATAGTGCGCTTCATATCGCTAGCCTAAGTATTCTCCAATCTTGATTTCGTCTCCAGTCTGGCAAGATTGCGATCGCTTAGGTTGTCTTGTTTCAGTTTGAGATACAAAGGTAGAGCGACCCGATTTTCCTTCGATCTGCAACCAAATACGCCGTTTTGACGATAGCGATCGCCCCACTATTACAGATATCGATTCAAGTTTTGAGAACTGTGGATGAGTAAGGTTAACTTTCCTTAGATGTAACATTGACGATAGATCGGTATACCCTCGTTAGGTGAACCCTCTGTTTGGTTATGTCTAAAAGAAAAAAGCACAATCTCGAATGGCTCAAGGAAACCCTAGAGCTAAAAGAAGACCACAACTGGAAATCAAAGCCAGAATCTAGGATATTCGTAGCAGGACGAGGAGCGTTGCGC
Organism: Microcoleus sp. FACHB-831; assembly: GCF_014695585.1. NCBI lineage: Bacteria > Bacillati > Cyanobacteriota > Cyanophyceae > Oscillatoriales > Microcoleaceae > Microcoleus > Microcoleus sp. FACHB-831. The sequence continues at coordinate 833 of NZ_JACJON010000007.1, forward strand.
TTCGATGTTCCCCATAATTGGTATTTTGAACCGGATAAGAAGTCGTTCCGGTTTCTAGACAGAAAGCCACCGAAGGATGATTGTCGCTTAGAAGCTTCATATAATTTGCTGCCTCCTGGTAACTGGGCAGATTTTCCCTTAGTTCCCCTATTAAAAAAAGTAATTCGAGATGATGAGCGCAATCCCATCGAACAAGGGGAAATTATTCGGCTAAAGCGCCAAACTGCCCGCGTTGTTTGGACTCAAATCAAATTTATTGATCCGCAAGAAAACCGCGAAGCTTTTTCTCGAATTTGTATTGGGTTAGGTTCTGGCGTTCAGTGTCTTATTACTTTTGAATATTGGGCAGACGATGCAGAACGCATGATTCCTGTATGGGATACGGTTATGGATTCGTTAGTTCTCGGTTTGTATATCCGCGATCCTCGAACAGGACTTGCATTTCCCGACTAAACGTTATGTGATGACAATAAAAGCTGGCGATCGCATTCTTTGATGAAGGGAGAGCGATCGCTTCCAGCGCTGCGCTACGCGCAATCGCACTCGTGCCTGCTTGCAGCCAAAATTCAGCTAAAAAATTGAGAGATTGCTCTCTTGTAAGTTAACAATGAAAGCGGCACAAAAGTCATTTTTGCAGACGGGCGATCGCGCTGTGCATAGCGGCAATTTCACGGACAATTCTATCCAGTTCTGTGGAAACAGGAGTTCGTTCCCGAACTGCTTGCACTGTAGCAGTCAGCGTACTTGGATTGGTGGCAAACTCTGATATTCGAGTCGCGTGTAATTGTGCAATATGCTCGTGAATTGTTTCTAAATAAGTATCCAGCGCTGGTAGAGGCTGCGGTGGCTGTCCTTGTTGCAGAGCATCTGCTAAATTCTCTAAAACCTGGACAATAACATCAGCAAATTGTTTGAGATCGGCAACGAGGTACTCTCCGCTAAATTCCCGTCGATGTTCTGCAAGGGTTGTGACTGAGCTGAAAAAGCCGCGAATGTAAAGTATCAGCGTCGTGACGGGTTCAACTTCTCCTTGAACGTGACGGGGTTCGCCGAATAAACGTTGAGCCGCAGCCGCAGCATTAGCATTCTCCAAAGCTGCTTGATGGCGCAGGTTTCTGATTGAGTCAGAAGATGGATTTTGTCGTGAATTGAGATAGCTGGCGATGACTTGTTGAAAGTAGGCAAGATTGGCTCGAATCGTAGTTTCCAGTTGTGTCGGAAGCTGCTGTCGCTCCCAACTGGGGAACAACAGATAGCTACCAATTAGCGCCAATACTCCCCCAGCTAAAGTATCGGCAATCCGCAATACTCCAATGTGCAAACCACCTTTACCCGTCACGTTGAGGAGCAAGATGATGACAGGAGTAAGCAGGGTGATGAATATACCGTAACTCAGGGGTCGCAGCGACATAGCAGCAACCATGAGTAGCAGGATACAGATGGCGATCGCTACTGAATTGTGCAGCAGCAAGACTAGAGCAATGCCTAAGATTCCACCTAATGTGGTGCCGATGACTCGTTGCACGGTTGCCTGAGATGTTCCGCCAAAGTCCGGCTTGAGTGCAACTAGAGCGGTTAGAGTCACCCAATAGCCTTGAGGTATTTGCAATAGCTCAGCCAGTAATTCAGCGATGGTTACTATCAGCGCCAGTCGCAACGCATGACGAAACAGAACTGAGCGAAACGTGAGGTTATTTTTCAGCGTATCAATTATTGAGGAACGCTCTGGCTGCATCGGTAGGGAAATGTCTCGCTGAGCAATGCTGCGCCGTTCTCCCCGTTGCAAATCTCTAACAATTTCCGCATCGGTATGAAGCTGATCTGCGAGTAGTTTAAGGCTGGTTGTAATTTTGCTAATGTTGACAAATTCAGCATAGTCATCGTTCTGAGGGCTGTTCGTTTGATTAAGGACTTGAGAGCGCAATATTTGCCACTGGTGTTCCAGCGCTTCGATTGCCCGATCCAAATCTTCTAGGTGAACGGAGTTTTTGCTTTTGGCGATCGCTTTTGATAACATTTTTAAAGCAATTGCCAATTGTTCCATTACTTGGTTAATTTCTCTTTGCACCCGCTCGAATAGCGGACGATCGGATGCGATCGTTAACACTTCGACTAATGCCACAATCGAATTGCTAATTTGAGTGGCATCCTCAAGCAAGACGAGTAATTGATTTCCTCGCAGATTAGCGGCTGCTTGCCTCGTCCACACATCCGTCCAGACGCTACGAGCAGATACTAACTCCTGCGTGACATTATCTTGAGCTTGTAAAAATCGCGTTGCCCACTCCTGACGATCCTGTGGATTCGATCCGATCTCGCTTGCCGATTCAATAAATTTGCTCAACGTGCGATAACCAGCGGCGACTGCTTGCATGGCGGGTTCATAAGGGCGCAGTACCCACAATCCCAGAGACAACACTGTTGCCCATGCTCCGCCAGCTAGACACAGGGCGCATTGCTGAAGCACGGTAGATATGTTGGGAAAGGAAGCAAATTTAGCAATCGAGACGACAAACATCAGCGATGTGACCAAGCTGACTGTCGCCGGGATTCTGCCATATAGACCCGCTAAACCTGCAATGAATATTACAAAGAATGTCGTCGGGATTGCTAACCAGAGGGTGTGGCTAACCAAATTTGCGATTAGCAACGCCACAGTCACTCCAATCGTTGCCGAGATCGCGGCAGTCGCCTTCTGGCGGTAGGCTCCACCCACATCCACCATTCCAACGAACAAGGCAGCCATCACCGCGATCGCACTAGCAGCCGCACGATCTGTCAGGATGCCAACACCAATTGGCCCCCCCACTAATGCAAGAGTACGCAAGCCAGAGGAAATGGCAGGTTTACCGGGCTTGAGCTGAAACTGCTGTAACAGCCAGTTTAGCGGTCGTTGAGGTGCAGATGGCATGGTTAGGCTAGGGATTGGGTATAGAGACAGTGCAAAGCGATCGCGTCTTACAGAATTTTAAGCAGAGCTTACTCAATGGGAACCCAACTCTATATCTACATTTCGCAGAACTTCTAGCAAGGCGGCGTTAACCGCAGCCAAAAGCAACCTACAGGCGCGATCGCATTCTTGATGAAGCAAGAGCGATGTAACTCCAATCGTCGCCGAGATCGTGGCAGTCGCCTTCTGGCGGTAGGCTCCACCCACATCCACTATTCCAACGAGCAAGCCAGCCTGCGCGGAGTAGTAGTTTGTGACTGGGGATTTTCGCTTCTGCTGCGTCTTCCCGCAGGGTGACGAAAAGCATTTGAGACAGTCGCATCGCTTGTTCCCTTTCTCTAACTGGATTATCGCCATTCCAGGCTAGAACATTGGTTGCAACGCTTCAGCCGGGAAGTTGGGGAGGGTGTGCGATCGCGTCTTCAACGCAAAAGCTCGAACGTGCTGCTCAGTTCAGCGATTTGTTAGCGCGGAACTTTACTTTTGTATAGAACAGATATGCCATTCTGTTTGCCATCTTGACTCTCGACAACCTCAAATAAGCCAGATGCCTTCAAAACACCTTTTAAAGTTTTAATTCCGTACTTCTCAGGCGTACACTCAGGGTCTTGGTTCTTAATAAATTGTCCTGCTCTTGCTAACAAAGTCATATCGCCTATTTTGTCTGTATGTATTTCAGCTAGGCGCAGTAACTTGACAATTCTTGTGTTCTCCCATGTTGTCTCCAATGGATCGAACAGATTTATATACTCAACTTCCGAGATAACATCTGCCTTTAATCGTTTGTATAAAATATCGATGTTTGGGTTAGATTCGGCGTAATTCTCTCGAAGGAAAGCAAGCAAGCCAAATACAAATAATCTTATCTCTTTATACAGGAAAATTGCCTCTTTGCACTGCGATTCCAGCTCAGCAATGCAAGCCCTACATCCTTCTTCCGTGCTTAATATGTTCAAACCTTTCGACTCACCAAAGTGATGAACAAGCTTGTTCCGATGGGCAACGATATCTCTTAATTCCTCAACAAAATAATCAGTATTATATTCTGTAGACTCAATAAAATTATTTATTAGCTGTCCTAGAGTCTTCGACTTTACTGCTTCTGTGTACCTCCGAAAGCTATTGCTACCTTTTTCAGTAGCATCCGGGTGTATAAATGGGAGAAGCACTTTCAAACCTTTCTCGATTTGCTGAAATATCAATATATTTCGTCCTATTTTTCTGAGGACTTCATTCACTAACTCGCGATATTCACTTTCCATAATCTAGGAGAAATTAAAAAGCACTAACTCTTTAGTAGGCTGGAATTCTCCGTATATTACCCTCAGTAGCATAGATAGACTGAAAACTTCAGTCTATCTTCAGGTAAATTACAGGCTTTGCAAAGTCACGAGGACGCTGCTGTAGATTCTCAAGAGCGATCGCCCTAAGCAAAAGCGTTCTAAGGGGGATCGCACACAAAGCCTCCTTCACCTTTCTAGCTGTGTTGTATAAATTTGGGTGAGTTGAACAGCAGGTGCGATCGCGTCTCTAATAAAGCTTATTTCTCGGCAACTTCGCTAAGTGCTTCATGAATCACTTCATCACTAACACCATGACGTTTTAGGCTTGCAATCAAAGCTGAAACTGTATCACCCTCTAATCGCTCAAGATCTGCTCGAAGCCCTTGACCAATATAAGCTCGAATTAAGGGTTGATAGCCAGAAAATCCCACTAATGGGGCTACTCGCTTGAGAGACGCGATCGCGTCTTCAGGAATGCGAATCGTGATGGTGGTCATAGGACGGTTTTTATCCAATCGTTTTTTCAAGGCTTCAATTTTCATAGTATTCTCGCTCCTTGCGCGTTGCTTTACGAGCCGAAATAATCCGAATCATGTCCTCATCCTGTTCAATGTGAACCACATACAGGAAATTCCAGCGCCGATCCAAACCAATCACAGCATCTCGTGCTTCATCATTGCGACTGGCATCAACGACCACTAAAAACGGATCGAAGAAAACTTCTGCTGCTTGCTCGAACGTAACACCATCATGTTTAGCAGGATTTTTCTGAGCCTTCTCATCATCCCAAACAAAGGTGATACCGTTCAGAACAAAAAATACGTCCATGCCTCTAACTGTAAGCAAAACGTATTTACATTGTCAATACGCTATTGATAAATCTAGATGCAAGGCAAAACTTAACCCCTAACTCAGCCGCAGGCATCCACTTAAGTGCGATCGCAAAAAAAAGCGGGCAATTGCCCGCTTTTTTGGAAATATTACCGCCTAAAACAAAAGAAGCTTAAACTTCAGCTATAACTTCTGCGGGGGGATAAACAATGCGCTTCGCAAGTCCAAAGGTTTCCAATACTTTGATCGCCCACCAAGTCATATCTAGTTCCCACCATTTCCAACCCGCTTTTGCCACATTAGGATAAGCATGGTGGTTATTGTGCCAGCCTTCGCCGTAGGTCAGAAGTGCTGCCCACCAAAGGTTGCGCGAACCATCTTCAACTTCAAAACGGCGATCGCCCATCATGTGGCTAGCAGAGTTAATCAACCAAGTGCTATGCCATAAAAAGACTGCTCGCATGAACACGCCATAAATTACAAAAGACCATCCGCCCACCGCATAAAGCAGCACAGCAAGTGGAATTTGCAGCATCAAGAAATAGCGATCCAACCACATGTAATAAGGATCTCGCGCCATATCTGGAGCATACTTCTGATACGTGTCGCGGTCAAAGAATTTATCGCGAGGATACAAAATCCAAAGCATGTGGCTCCACCAAAAGCCTCGACTCGCCGCATACGGATCTTTGTCTTCATCCTCAGTATGCAAGTGGTGCTGGCGGTGTCCAGAAACCCAAAATATCGGGCCTCCCTGAAGGGCAAGCGCTCCGATCGTAGCTAGGATATACTCTAACCACTTTGGTACCTGTAAACTCCGGTGGGTCAGCAGGCGATGGTATCCCAAGCAAATGCCGATACTACCAAACAACCAATGTAGGGAAATCATTACTCCCAGTGCAGACCAGGAAAAGAACCAGGGAGCCAGTAGGACTAGCGCATGGAAGGTTCCGAAAAAGGCAACATTCGTCCAACTCAGTTTCAGCGACTCTGAGGACGTTTGTCCATTACTCGTCAAATTTGTCGTCATAAACCTTTTTTTCGAGAGCCTTGCATCCTTGTCTTACTGACTGATTCTGGGCTAGTTTGTGCTTTCCCGCTTCTAAGTCGTTAGGTCGCGCTCGATCTATTAACGAACGGTCGCTACAGTAGAGGAACGATGCAAGTCTTACTTACATTTCCAAGGTAACAATTTTTCTAGAAAAATGCAAGTGTTACTTGCAAAGTGATTTTATGTCCGAACGTAAATCGACTCGACAACGCTTGGTGCAAGCAGCACTCCAACTGTTTGCTGCTCAGGGCGTGACGGAGACAACCACTCGGCAGATTGCCGAATTGGCAGATGTGAACGAAGTAACGCTATTCCGCCAATTTGGAAGTAAGCATGGCTTGCTTTTGGCCGTGATTGAGGAAGCAGAGGTGTTTACGCAACTGGGAGAAGACCTGGGACAGCAAGCAAATCAAATTCAGGGCTTCGCTCCAGCACTACAAGCTTATGCCGAGGGTTATCTCAAAGCGGTGGAGCAGATTCCAGAATTTGTGCGATCGCTCGTAGGAGAAGCTGGGCAATATCCCATCGAAAATCAGCAAGCGATCGGGCGAGGACTTGCCCAAATTCATCGCTACACGATTCAATATCTCGCCGCAGTCATATCTCAGGAGCAGCAACAATCAAAACTCCCGGCGGTGAAGCTAGCCAGCTTGCTCAATACGTTGCTACTAGGCTATGCCGTAATTGAATTTACGACCAAATTTCACGAACTCTGGCCAGATCGAGAGGCATTTATTGCCGATCTAGTAGAGTTATTTATTTCTCCTGAACGCACGCACGCTCAATCCGCCGAGCGGGGCAGCAGTTTAGCAATCGTGGAGCCGGACGGGACTAGACAGGGGGGAGAGATCGTAGATTTACCCGCTCCTCTAGTGAGATTGATTCTGCAAGCAGCCCGCAAGTCTGGGCTTCAAGAGTATGCTTTAGTTTATGTACTCTTTGGCTCTGGACTCAGACCCAACGAAGTTGCCAATCTCCAGCGATCGCAGTCTATTTACGATAATCACCAACATTTGCTGCAAGTAACTCAAGGTGCAATCCGCCAAGTCCCGCTAAATCAATGGATTATGGGATATCGCTATGGCTCATACACGAGAAACCCATTGACTCAATGGATCAAAACTCGCAAAGACGATCTCCCAGCAATATTTATCAACAAAGTTGGGCGACCGATGTCTGAGGTAGAGCTACGCCTGCGCTGGCAAGAAATAGTTGCTGGGATCGCCACCCCGTCCGGGAATCCTCCTGCAATCGAACAAGCCCAACAAACGTGGTGTGTCGAGATGCTAATGCGGGGCATAAACCTAGAAGCCTTAAGCATCATTACTGGCTGCGATCGCGAACAATTGCAACCCTACGTGCGGCGATCGCAACAAAAGGTGGCATTAGAACAAGCCATCCGCTTAGATCGACACCCAGTCAGCAAAATTGATAGCCCTGGTGGTTAATAGCGTTCGGCTTAAGCCACGTTCTTCCTCGCGCCGACGTATGATACAGCACGAGTACGCTACTAAGTAGGAGAACTGATATTAGATCGTGTTCATGTTGTAGGTTGGGGAGCGTGTTCAGAAATGGCAAGAGATGATTTCTGAGCGCATCGTAACCATCGTCCATTTAAATTGTTCGATGAACTTTTTGTTTGATAGGAATCTGAATCGCAAACTCGGTTCCTTCACCAGGAGTGGAGAAGCATTCCAATTTTCCGCCATGCTTTTCCGTAATAATTTGATAGCTGATAGACATCCCCATCCCCGTTCCCTTCCCAATCGGTTTAGTTGTGAAGAAGGGATTGAATATCCGTTGCTGAATGTCTTTGGGAATACCAACTCCATTATCCGCGATCGCGATTTGCACCCATTGCGAATCAATCACTGAAGTGGTGATAGTGATTTGATCGGGATTGTCTTTTTTGTCCTGATAGGTGCAATTGGCTTTGGTTTCTTCCAGTGCATCAATCGCGTTTACCACGATATTCATTAAAACTTGGTTGAGTTGTCCCGGATAACACTCCACAAGGGGCAAATTTCCATAGTCTCGAATCACTGCGATCGCTGGGCGGTCTTGTTTTGGTTTTAGGCGATGTTGCAAGATCAGCAGCGTACTTTCAATTCCTTCATGGATATCCACTTCTTTCATGTCCGCTTCATCCAATCGAGAGAACGTCCTTAGCGATTTAACAATTTCTCGTAT
>NZ_JACJON010000008.1 GCF_014695585.1 Microcoleus sp. FACHB-831
CCCGATTTCTCACCAATTGAAAATTGTTGGTCGAAAGTCAAAAGTATACTACGTTCGCTCAGTCCCAGAAATTATCCAGATTTAGCCAAAGCAATTGAAGAAGCTTTTAATAAGTGTCTCTACAAGATATCCGTAACTGGTTTACTCACTCCTGTTATTGTACCTCACTAGAGTAGTAAACGCTATATATTTTTAACTAAATTATTCTAAAGTTTAAGATATTAACTAAATTTTTTTCTATAGGTATACATCGATAACAAAATATTTAAAAATTACATAGTATTGCTATAAAATCTACTCTCAATCAATTGTAAGTGTTCTAGTTCCTTATTTTTAAGGCAGTGTTGCTTTTGGATAAAATTAAGGATTAATTCATCCAAACCACTTAGTTCCTTGTGTTTTCTAAGCTCTAGAACCCGTTGGGCGATGTTTAGCTCAATTCCATCAATTTTTAGCACATCTTTACCCATCAGCTTGATAACGCTCGCTCCCATGTTCACCGTTAAAATGCCTGTTAACGATACTGCCAGCACCTCTCCCCAGTACCCGTTCCACTTCAGCAAATCTCCGGCATTTTTCATGTAACTCAAATTCACCTGAACCAAATCAGCCGCAGCGAAAGTCAAGGGATTGCCTGCTGGTTGCTCCTGTGCCTCAAAATTGGGGTTAAGGGCGCAAGTCTTGGCTTTGAGATGCGCGATCGCTTTTATAGTAGTATCGGCTAATCCTGTAGAAAGCACCTGCAAAATACGTTCGCGCCATTGTGAAGGCGATTTGAGCAATTTATAAGCAGCATCAATGGATTGCTTATTTAAAACCTTTTTCCAAGCGTTGGCTAACTCTGGGTTATCCTGTTGCATTAAATCAATGGCTTTCAACACTTTAGAAGCCCGGTCGTAACTGCTACCACCTAATCCCACCCGCACGGATACCCGATTGCGGGTGCGTCTAGCTTCCTGTGAACCATCCAAAGAGTTCACATTCTCCATGTGGGTAAATTTACCCTTTATCCGTTCGGGTAAATTTACCCGAACGGTATTGGGCTGATTCTGCTTCAGTCCGGCTACTTGCCTTTGCTTGGCAGAGGCTACTTCCACCAATTCCCAATACCAGCCTTCTCGAATGCGTTGTTCGACGGTTCGGTTCCGGTATGTGTTTTCCCGCAACAGCAACGCCAGTTCGTCCATCGGCGAATCAAACTGCTTCACTTCCACTGGCACTGTTGACCATCCCAAGATGATGGCAGCTCGGTTGCGGCGATGTCCGCTAATAATAGTACCAGAAGGGGTGACGATCAAGGGGCGAATTTCACGCCCAAGTTTTATTAATTCCACCAAATCAGAGACATCTTCATCCAAACCGTAAATATATGCGTTCGTGGGATGAGGGGTGAGTTTAAGAGGATTAATTTCCTTAGTAGATAGCCCAATCAGATATTGAACGCTGTCAAAACACTCACATATCACGTTTGATGTTGATGGCTGCTTTTCGAGTGCTGGACTATCGCCATTACTCAAATTTTCCGGCTGCTTGCAACTTAAGTTATCCATCGACGACTCAAACTTAAATGCTCAAAACTTTGTTTTGTTTGCTGGAATGCCAATAGCCGTTCAACTTTCTCCTAACTTTGAGGAAAACCTATTACTAAGCAGGGAGGCAAGTGGAGAAAAAATGCACGACAGACAAGACAACTGGTTGTTTAACCAGCTCCAGCCGTTGCTGACCGCACCCATGCTGCTGGATACCATTCTGGTCTTCCAGTGTCAGTAGGCATGATAGGAACATAATCCGAACCGGGTTGAGCCGCCATTTTTGGATGTTGTGCTGGATCGATGACAGCGGCACTTACTCCTATCCGGTAGTAGCTCAACATCACTCTTTCGCCCACCTTAAACCCTTTCCAAGAAGGTGTAGAGGTATCTGTATCTGAAAGGGAGATATGCGCATCTTGCTCTCGCTCAAAGGTTGCGTCTGAAACATCTATCTTAGATGAGGTCATTTCGATGATACTGAGGTCACTCAAAGCTGATTTCTTGTGAGTTCCCTCATTTGTGTCAATTGTGTCAACTGAAACTTGAAAACCTTGCCTTATTGGAGGTTCGGGCATTGACACTTCTGCCAATGGGGTGTCAATCGCGTCAATTTTACTAATACTGTCTTTAGATATAGATGTCAGCCCCTGACCTGATATTTCTGATGGAGAGCCGTCCTCCGAAGTATCTGTCCGAACAGTTGACAATTGACATTCTGAGTGACAGTTTCTGTCAACCGACCCAACCTTAGTCATAACAGCGTACTTAGTTACTGAACTGACAAATTGACAACTGCTACCGCTGCGATCTTCACCCTTCTTGTCTTGAGAAGAGGTATTAACTGGTAGGGGAATATAAACCATCTGAGATTCTTTCCCAACAATGCGACCATACCCAGCGCTAGCTAGAGTTTGCATCAGCTGGCGAATTTGCTCATTCGCCATCTTTCTCAAGGTACGAATCCCGCTTTTGAGGGTAGAGGCAGTAACCTGCCCGGTTCGTTCGGCAAATTTCTGTACCTTCAGCCCTAGTCCTGCTAATCCCGCATCTGGAGAATTATGGGTATGAATCAAACGGTACTGCCACATATAATAAGCAGCTAACTCAATTGCCTTCTCCATCGTGTCCCCATTAACTACCTGAGATGGTCGTTCGCCTCGGAGCACTGCATTGACGATATGCAGCCATAATGCTAAACGAGCGGTGTAGGCTTCGATTTTGGGGAAGGCTACCTGTAACCCAAAGTCATCTTCAGCAAGTTGGGCATCAACTAACTGGTGTTGCCAAATTTCCAGCAATTGCTTAGCTTCGTGGCTCAACAGGTAATCCTGCTCGGGAACTTTCTCCAGCTCCACGTATAAGTAGGTCAAGGCTTCAGAGATTCCTGTATCCTGCTCCTCTTCTAGCAGCCGCAGGTAGCGCAAAGGTGTTTTAGCCGCACAGAAGAGCCAGCGTGCAAAGTTACCGTTGAAGTCTTTGTGGTCCCCCATCAGTTTGCCCAAAACTTCCCACTGATAGCCTCCAGTGCGAGAAATGGCAGAACGCGGCAAACAAACAGACTTTTCTGCCCTGTCATAAAGAATGGCTCCGCCGTTCCATTGGTCTAGTTCAGCCTCCTCATCGGCACCATGACCGCCCCGGTACTGGTTACGAGCCTTAGTGTTGGCTGCTAATTCATCGCGGTAATAAAGCAGTCCTCTAGGGTTTTGACCGTGGATGCGTTGCAGGGTTTCCAGGGTGATGTCTTTGGTCAGATAGCGTTTACGCGTGGGAGCTGATAATGGTTTTTCCGAAGTCTCGCTACTGGGCTTTTTACGTTTGTTTGCTTCTTGCTCTGCCTGATAGTCTGCTTGCTCTTCAAGATAGGATTTGTACGCTTCGGTTTCTAAAGCTACTAAGGGATCTAGAATAACTCGTTGAGCTGGGGTTTTCATGGAACCGGAGTTGGCGACAATCGCAGTCCAAAAAACCAAAGGTTGCGTGTATTTGACGCTAGGTTTAATAACAATTCTGGCAGCAGTACCCACCCGCGAAGCAGCAGCTGGGAGCAGAGTGGTGAAAAGAAACTCTGGAGCAGTAGGCATCGCCAAAGCTGTCTGGGTCACTATTTCTGCAAACCAAGGTTCTAGGTAACGGTAGAGATTGAGTTGAGTTGGTTGAGTCTTGATAAGATTGGCAAGTTTCTTCGCTGCCTCGGCTTGATCAGTTTGTAAGTCCACTTCAATTGCCAAGTCCTTGGCTAATTTCTCAACCTCCCGATAGGGATACCTGCTGGTGCGAGCGAGATCCATCAGAGCGACATCTCGTAGCGATGGCGTGTCATAGCGGTCGAGAATTTCTAAAATGCGATCGCGCAAAGACATTGCTTCTACTGACCTCGTTCCAGCTGCAGTTAGGGGGTGCGGTGATGGACTATCAAATTGGTTATTCTGGCTTTGGTTTTGTTGCCGATCCAGTTCGGTTTTTGCCAGGATTGTTGCTGCTTGGAAATCTGACCAGGTATAGCCTGCATCCAGAGCATTACTTACATCCCAACCCTTGAGATCGCACCCATCTGGCATGGGAACTTTAGCTATCCGTCCTCGACCTGCCAATGCGTTGGCAAGTTTTTTGGCTCCTTCATCGCCTGGAATGGTTCCATCTTTGCGCGGTTCGTCGTTGCGGTCGAAAAAGATGGTGATAATCCCCGGTAGGTGTTTGAGGTGTTCTTGTTTGGGTACGGTATTGCAACCTGCGGTGGAACAGCAAACCGCAACCTTAGCTTTCTGCTGACGAGCTAACCAGCCCAGGCGCATGGCATCCCATTCACCCTCGCAATACCAGGTAGCTTCTGCATTTTCAGGTAAGTACGTAAACCAGATTGTTGCAGGGACACCGTATTGGCACCATTTGCTAACATAGTCGGGCCTTGTATCCCCGACCAACCAGGGAGCCACCCGCATCTTCTTATAAAACTGTCCCGATTCCTTAGTAGGGATGTAGATTGCGATTGACCAGTAGCACTCACGAGTCTCTGGCTTGTTTTCATTAGGAGTAATCCAACGTTGCTCAAGTCCCAATCGATAGTGCCGAATCATTTCTTGAGAAAAGCCGCGAGCTTCGAGCCATAATAGTGCCTGCTGTTGAGGAGTTCCCTGACGATGTAGCAATCGCTTATTGGATTGCTCAAGCTGCTTCTGAGTTACCGTACATTTAAAGGCTTTCTGCGTCGCTGATTTTTGTCGGTAATGGATTGGCAGCAAACCCGATAGGTTAATCGGCTGACTTGGTGGTGGAGCGCCCAATGCTGCCCGGATCTGTGCCGTATTGCAACCTCGGTAGCACCAGTATTTGCCATCAGAATTAACAAATAAATTTTTTTGTCCCTTCTTGCCGTCTTCAAGGCAGCTAGGGCAAGCAGCGCGACCTTTAGCATCAAAATCAACCAATTCTCGAATTGCAAAGTGTTTGGGCGTAATATCCATATCGGTCAAAAACTCCGGGATTGTTGGTTGTACGGAGCTAAGACAGCGGAAAAAGTACGACCCTCACTTACGGTCTGACGGAAACCCATGCTACACTTAAAATAGCCCCAAAGAAGGTTGTAGCTCGCAGGTAGTACTGCGTAGTTTCAATTCAGTTTCGTAAGTTGTGAGAAGACGCAGATTTTCGTTGTTGTCTCTAGCTTATTGGTATTGAACTTAATAAGCCAAAAGCGTCAAGAATGCGATCGCAAGGATTCTTGGCGCTTTTGGTTGTTTACGTTACTTGGTGAAATGCAAGCTTGCTTAAGGCAAGCAATGCTGATGCTGGTTGCAAACATAGCACCCCTACTTCAGTTTAGTAATAGACATTCCGCTTTTAAATTGGTGTGGAATGTTGAGAGGCTAACATTGAAAACTTGCAATTTCAAGAGGGCTGATATCACTTATACGCCGGAGTCACAGGTAAAACGAGCTGTTTATACGCCGGAGTCACAGGTAAAACTATACGCCGGAGTCACAGGTAAAACGAGCTGTTTATACGCCGGAGTCACAGGTAAAACTATACGCCAGAGTCACAGGTCAACTTCCAGATGCACCACGTAATCAGCATTCCAAAAATCAACCCAAAAAAACTATACGCCGGAGTCACAGGTAAAACTATACGCCGGAGTCACAGGTAAAACGAGCTGTTTATACGCCGGAGTCACAGGTAAAACTATACGCCGGAGTCACAGGTAAAACTATACGCCGGAGTCACAGATCTTAATGAAGTTTTGTTACATTTGGCAGTTACTGGTTTCTAAACAACATGACACTCATCTAAAGTAAACTGCTCTTGATAAAATTTGCTCAAACAGTGGGTACGGTACTAGGTGTGAGCAAAAAAGATTCTATTTTTCCGGTAGATGGACAACTGCTGATGGTGCTGCCTAGGGCGGGAGCTTCGATTAGAAATCCCGATGTAAGATTACCGATTCTTCGGAAAGATGCAGAGGGTTATTATTTGGAGATGCGGGTTGATGCTAGCTCACAAGACAAAAGCGAAGTAGCCCTTACTCGTCGAGTATCGTTGGAGAACCTAACAGAATTGGAGTGGGAGGAACTGAAAGCTCACTATGCCAATCTAGATTTGAAAGCTTGTACAGACCAAGGCATAAGCAAGGGATTAGAAAAAATTCAAGACCGTCGAGTGCAGCGCTTGTTCGTGGCATTGCTGACATTTTTAAATCAAAGACAGGTTGCAATTGTGTTGTTTTTGTATAAAAAAGCAGCCGAGCAGGGTAATAGCTCTTTAGTTTCTTTTCGTTCCAACGAACTTTTGGAGAGTTTGGGCTATACCCCTGCTAAAGATGGTAGTATCACAGCTCGATCGCGATCGCAGCTTAACCAAGATTTGGTTGCTCTCCACAGAACCGAACTTGTACTCGCTCAGTCTCTCAAAAAAGGCAACACCATGGGAGCGAAGGTCATTGTCAAAAGTATCCTCCGCATCCGAGACTATGAAATCGATAACGTGCCGAGAGACTTTGATTTACTCAAGGCTGCCGATTACACTTATGAGCTAGCAGATGCTTACACCGTAGCGCTGGAATTTTTTGAGGGGCCGAGCCGGACGGGAGACTGCGTGTTGTTTTCCAAGAGCATCGACACAACTCAAAAATGGGGAAGTAATGCCAAGCACGACTATAAAATGAAGCTGCTGATTTATCTGGCTAGCCGTATGAAATGGGATACACCGCTCTATGGAGAATATCTAGTAATTTCTAAGCAATATCTATTTAAAAATCTCGACCTCTTGGGCAGTAACGCATCTAGAAATAACCAAATTTTGTGGCGAACTATTGAGGAACTGAAGCAGGATGGGTACGTTTTGGAGGCGCAAGAGTTACCTGGAAAGCGGAATATGGCTAATATCCAGTTTCAAATTAATCCTGAAAAACTTCGCTGCAACCAATAGACCTGTCCCAAATATATCCCTCTTCCGTCACTCTCCCGGAAGGCAAACTCCAAAATCTCTATTCTGTCAATCAATACAATCTAAGCTGTTGTGCATTTAAACTGTGATAATAGCATTCATTCAAAAGCTAAGCTAATGTAATAAATACTCTAGCTCTTCAATTGATTTGAACAGTCGATTAGCAACATATTCTTTTGTAAAATGTCATGCCAATTCAATTAAGTTATAGTCCGGGCTATATTCCGGGAGAAATTATAAATGAAGATTAGGCATCTCTGCTTCAATCTTCTCGATATAGCGTTTACTACTCTAGTGAGGTACAGTAACAGGAGTGAGTAAACCAGTTACGGATATCTTGTAGAGACACTTTATTAAAAGCTTCTTCAATTGCTTTGGCTAAATCTGGATAATTTCTGGGACTGAGCGAACGTAGTATACTTTTGACTTTCGACCAACAATTTTCAATTGGTGAGAAATCGGG
>NZ_JACJON010000009.1 GCF_014695585.1 Microcoleus sp. FACHB-831
CTTCTATGACCGGAGATATAAACGAGAATTCTCTGAGATGCACCGATTTTACGACCGCCTGTTAGGGGACAACAGTTAATTTACCTGATTTTGGGCTTAACCGAGAAGTATTGGGAAGCCTCCTGGGAACGAATATATAGGATTCAAACACCAAGGCTGCTATTCAAAAATCAAGGGCGATCGCGCTTCGACAAAATCAATCCTGTAGCTAAACTTGATTGCTTACCTTTCTACTGGAATATCCGATATTTGCAATTGGATGTTTTGCTCGGGGTAATCGGACAGCATCAACGAGATTTTAGTGGTCCTTTCCACTAGATCCGTCTGAATAATTATCGTGCCAAAAAATTCTTCACCAGTCGCGGGCAATTCATTTGGTAAGTCACTTATACTTGCACTCAGAGGACGCCCCCGCTCGTCGCTAACGTTCAATAAACCGTACATAAACTGTACTGGCTGCAATCCCTCATTTTTCAGGCTTACATCCAGAATTAAAGCACCTGTACGTTTACTGCGTACTGAACGCACTTTAAAGGTTACTCCCTTATCCTCACTTATAATGGGAAACTGAGCAGTATCAGCTCCTTTAATTGCAAATTCCCCATCTATTCGCTCAATATTACCAGCCTTAATCCAACCTTTTCGACCGCCATTTTCCAGGCGCACGCGCTGCCATTCTCTATCCAGGCTTTCTTCCAAGACAACGACTACATCATTTTTTTTAATTACATCAATCCAATTAGAGTCCGCAGAAGGATTTTCCCGTACAGAAAGTCCAAAAGGCGATGTTACAAGCGCTCTATAGCCTCCAATTTCTAACGATTCAGGTGAATTATTATCGCTTGGAATCGTCTCCACACGTAACTTTTCTATAGATTCTAGCGGCTCAGGAGAAGAGTTATAGCTTCTTGGTATTATTGCCCCATTGGGTTCATCTATCGAAATCTGCTCCGTGAGGGGATTTGCAAAATGAAGATAAACCTGAGATCCTGCTAATCCCAAAAGCGTCATTACGCTATAGGGAAGCCACTTATTTTTGGACTTAGAAGGTAAGCGCTTTAGTGGGGTTAGTGGCCTATAATTCAAAGGTTGAAGTTGAGGTTGATACACCACCTTGGCAATTGCCTTCGTATCGTGCAAATTACGCTCGATGTCTGCCAAATGCTGCAAAATTACCTGCGTATTTTGCGGTCGATTACCCGCTTTAGGAGCCATCAGGTAATCGATAAAATCCGCTAGGCGCGGCGATATTTGAGGCGCGTATTTGCGCCAATGTAACTCATCGTTATAAGGATCGTACATATCGCCATCGCTAGGACTTAACCCTGTTAGTAAATATACAAAAGTACGCCCTAGCGCATAAAAATCTGACTGCGGTACAGCATGACCCTTTTCTTGTTCTGGTGGCGTGTAGCCTGCTGAAGTAATTTTCGTGACATTGCCTACTTTAGCGATTTTTGCCAGATAAGTGCCTGTTACTTCCCTAGCCGTGCCAAAATCAATTAACACTAACTGTCCATTATGCCGCCGCATGATGTTGGGCGGTTTAATATCGCGATGAAAATAATCTTGTTGATGAACTTTATCTAAAATTTGAGTAATTTGCTTTAACCAGTCAATCGCTTGCTCTTGGGTAATAGGTCGATTATCCCGGTTGTTCATCCACTCTTCTAAGTTCAAGCCGTCGATTTTCTCCATTACCAAGCAATGAAAAGGCTTTTCGCTATTTCTTGGCAAAAAGGTAAAGTAGCCATCAGGTTCAACTTTAGGAATTCCTGGATGCTTTAGAGATCTCAATACCTCTGCTTCTTTCTGAAATAGCTCTATTGCTTTGGTCTGAACGTTAAGATCCCCTCTAAGTACTTTCAGTATTTTTGGAATGCCGCGATCTAAGGCTTCGTAAACTTTACTAAAGCCGCTATCTTGACTAAGCAAGCTAATTACGCGATAACGCTTTTGCAACAACAACTCCGATCCGCAGTTGCGGCAAATGGCATTATTGGCATTCACGGGATCGGAACTTTTGGGGCAGGTAGGATTAATGCAAAGGCTCATGCTTAGCTGCGGCGTAAATCTATTTTTAATATAGTTGGCGATCGCTCTATCCTCTTCCTCTTATCAAGCAAGGTGCAGAAAATGCGATCGCCTATCGTCTTCTAATAATCCAGCGGTCTACGAGGCCAAATCAGGAAATACTTCCAGCACTGCTGGATGAACTATACGATGATTCTGCACGTTTACACCCTTCGCCAAAGCCGGATCGAGTTCTAAGGCTTTCATGCCATGATTGGCTAGCTTCAGCACATAAGGCAATGTACTATTATTCAACGCCTGCGTTGCAGTCCAAGGAACCGCTCCTGGCATATTTGGCACCCCATAATGCACAACTCCCTCCTCTACATAAACAGGATTGGTATGAGAAGTAGGGTGCATTGTCTCGACACAACCGCCCTGGTCAACTGCAACATCTACAATTACAGAACCTGGATTCATCTTTTGTACCAGCTTGCGACGGACAAGGATGGGGGCGCGACGCCCTAAGACTAAAACTGCACCGATTAGTAGATCTGCCTCGGGAACAATTGCTTCAATCTGTAAGGAGTTACTGTAAAGTAGTTGAACTCTGGAACCAAATAAAGTTTCTAGATAAGCCAAACGCTCTACATTAACATCCAAAATCTGAACTTGAGCGCCCATACCTACAGCCATCCGCGCTGCTTCGGTTCCAACGACGCCGCCGCCTAAAATGACGACTTTACCAGGTCTGACGCCGGGAATGCCTCCCAGTAGTATACCTCGACCTCCTTGCTGACGTTCTAGAAACCTCGCCCCAAACTGCACGGCGAGGCGTCCGGCAATAACGCTCATGGGAGTGAGCAGGGGGAGAGTGTTTTTCTCTGTTTCTACGGTTTCGTAAGCGATCGCGCTTACGCCACAATCTATCAAATTTTCGGTTAAACCTCTGTCTGCCGCTAGGTGTAAATAAGTAAACAATAGTTGTTCTTTTTCTAAGAACTTGTACTCGTCCTTAAGCGGCTCTTTTACCTTAACAACCAGTTCTCGCCTCCAGGCGTTCTTAGCTTTGTTGACAATTTTTGCCCCAGCCTGAATATAATCTTCATCACTAAAGCCTGCACCAGCACCAGCCCCGGTTTCTACAAAGACTTTATGATCGTTTTCAGTAAGCACCCGCACGCTACTGGGAGTCAACCCGACGCGAAATTCCTGGTCTTTAGTTTCCTTGGGAACGCCAATTTCCATGTTTTTTTCTTGCTCACTGATGGTCTGCCTAATTTTATGGTGCAATATCCTGAGCAAAAGTTGCAGCGATCGCCCCCGCAAGCGAACCTTAAACCTGTTTCCAAGTCTCAATCCTTAACCTAAACAGTTGCACGTTGCGCTGTAAAGTAACAAAATGTAAATATTATAGATAAGCTTGCTTGCCAAATATGACAACACAAATCCAACCTACGACCACTCCCAAACTGGAAGAACCGAAATTTGGCTTTAATGACTATGCAGAGCGCTTGAACGGTCGCGCTGCCATGATTGGCTTTGCCCTGACGCTGATTATTGAATACGTCACAGATAAAGGGTTATTATCCTGGCTGGGGTTAAAATAGGCTCGCAACTGTTGGATTTGACCGGAAAGGGGATTGGGGATTGAGGAAAAGAGTTCTTAGCTTCGTTTTTTGAGTTTATAGTTTCCAGCCACAAGCCCCCACTATTGTAGAGACGCGGATTTATCGCGTCTCCCCAGTCCGCAGTACCCAACTGGCGGTACAGATGAGATAACCTAAAATTAGATAAAAGACTAAACGGAACTGAGCAAATCGTGATGAATGCTTCCTGGTCTAAATTGTTGAAGTCAGCATATCGTAAAGAGCAAATTTCTAGCTTTGTAGTAATTGTTGGAGCAGTAGATGCAGTAATAGGCGGAGTCGATCAACGGTGGTCGTTGCTTACAGTGGGATTGGGTACGGTAGGAGTAGCGATCGCTATGCGTTGGTGGCTTGTCCAGAGATCGCAAGATGAACCCCTCCCTCAAGCCCCTACACGCTATCTCCCTGCCCAATCGTCGCGCCCAGCTTTACCTACGTTGAGTGCTGAATCGCGAAACCGACCGCGTTAATAACTTGATGGTTACTTCTAGTGTAGGTGGATGGATAAAAATCGGCGAAGTTGCTGCCGCTAGTGGTTTGCCTGTCAAAACTATTCGCTACTACGAAGAGATGGGCCTTTTATCACCAGCAGTGAAACGCGCTGAATCAGGCTATCGTCTCTTTAGCACTCAGGTACTCAATCGACTGGCATTTATCAAGCGATCGCAATCTCTTGGACTCCGACTAAGTGAGATTCAAGAACTTTTAGCCATCCACGATCGCGGTCTTTTACCATGCGGTGCTGTTAAAGAGCGCCTAGAGGTTAAAGTAGCAGCAATCAACGAACAAATTGAAGCCTTAGAAATCCTGCGCGATGAGCTAAACGGGTTACTCTCAGGTTGGCAAGAGCAACCCCCGCCTCACCGCATTTCCCATACAATTTGCCCGAATATTGAATCTTTGCTATGAAAAATTCTGCTTCTAGGCATTGCCGATTAGTGGCAATAATTGCCTGGAGCATAGCGATCGCTACTCTTATTCCCCGCAACAATGCCCTAGGCGGACAACCTCCGTCTGCTTTAAACTTGCAATTCCCCAAAGATTCAAACCTCGCATCTCCACAGAGGAACCAATCTTTAAGCCCCAGATTAAAGTCAAGTCAAAATCATTTGCCATCCTTAGATGACGACTTGCAAAATGTTGAACTCGTCCGCACGCTTAAGGGTCATAACGGAGCAATTGATTCCCTAGTCTTTAGTCCTGATGGGAAAATGTTGATCAGCGGTGGCAGTTACAATGATGGCAAAATTAAACTTTGGTGGCTCAAAACTGGTAGAGAAATTGATAGCCTCCGGGCGCATAGAACTGCTGTTATTGCCCTAGCTTTAAGCCCAGATGGGCAAACTTTAGCTAGCTGTAGCGATGATGCCGCAATCAACTTATGGAAGTGGGAAAGTGGCAAGTACACCCGTACTTTTCTAGCTAATGCTAATAATACTCTTTCTTTAGCCATTACCCCAGATAGCCAAAATTTAGTGACGGGGGGTTTGGACGGTATTAGAGTATGGGATTTGAGAACGCAGCGACCGCTTTATACTCTAGTGCGTTTCGATAATCAAACTTATGGCCTTGCCGTTAATGCTAACGGCTACATTTTGGCTAGCGGTAACAAAAGCGGTGTAGTTAAACTTTGGAATTTACGAACTGGTAAATCAATAGGCAGTTTTGTGGGTCATAGTGGTATTGTTAGCACCGTTGCTTTTACTCCCGATGGTAGAAATTTGGTGACAGGCAGCTACGATCGCACGATTAGAGTTTGGAATTTAAATAGCGGAAAACTTTCTTATACGCTTTCTGGACATACAGGTGAAGTAAGGGCGATCGCTATAAATCCAGATGGACAAACTCTAGCCAGTGCAAGCCGCGATGGCGTCCGGCTTTGGAACTTGAGGACTGGGCAGCTAATTGCCAAACTTTCTGCACATTCGGACTGGGTGGAATCGGTTGCATTTAGTCCCGATGGAAGTACCCTCGCAAGCGGCAGCCTTGACAAGACGATTAATATTTGGCGAATTGACTCTTATAAACCACGAGATTATCAAGCGCACTTGTAATAAATTCCAAGCATTACTAAAATCGCGGTTTGTAGAGCATAATTTGGGGTAAACAGGGCAATATATTCTAACTTTTTAATAATTACTTTATAAGTCAGAGCTTATTTAATACCATTTGGGTTTAATCTGGCTACATTGGAATTCCTAAAATTCCCTCGTGGTAAAGCGTTTCAAATCCAAAATCCAAAATCCAAAATGGTATAAGCGATCGCTATCATGTAGGCTGGTTTTTATCCCCTTCCTGCGCTAACTGGCTGATAAAGCTTATGAAAACATGGTTTGACACCGCCCGTTTTGGGATGTTTGTACATTGGGGACATAGTTCTCAACGTGGCTGCGAATTATCATGGCCTCTAGTAGGTGGTGTTTTTAGCCTTCCCTTCTGTAGCAATATCCCCGTTGACGAATATCACAGTACAGGAAAAACATTTAATCCGCAAAAATACAATCCTCAAGAGTGGGCGCGTCTAGCTAAGCGCTTGGGAATTCAATATGCCATTTTGACGACTAAGCACCACGATGGCTTTGCGATGTTCCACACCCAGCAGTCAGACTTTTCTATTCAAAATTCCCCCTACGGCAAAGATATTGTCAGGGAATTTATTGATGCGATGCGCGAAAATGGTATTCGCATTGGCTTGTATTTTTCATTGATTGACTGGCATCACCCCGATTATCCCGCCTTCACTGAAGCTGACAAGCCTTACGTTTTTGGTCAACATCGTCAGCCAACGCCCGAACAGTGGCAGCGATTCGTTCAATTTATGTTTGCACAAGTGCGGGAGTTACTGACGAATTACGGCAAAATTGATATTATCTGGTTTGATGGGGGCTGGGAGCGATCGCCAGAACAATGGCAGACAGCAGCACTCAATGAAATGATTCGCTCTTTGCAGCCAGATATTCTAATTAATGACAGATTGCCTGGTTTTGGTGACTTCGATACGCCAGAGCAATTTATCCCACCCCAACCGCCCGATCGTGCATGGGAAACGTGCATGACAATTAACGAAAGTTGGGGATATAACCCGGCTGATACTAACTTTAAATCAGCGCGTCAGTTAATTCATACTTTGTGCGAAGTAGCGGGGAAAGGCGGCAATCTGTTACTAAATGCCAGCCCGATGGGAGATGGCCAAATTCAGCCAGAATTACTAGAACGTCTGGCAGTAGTGGAAACCTGGCTGTCTGCTAATCAAGAAAGTATCATTGGCACCAGTCCGGGATTGGAGCCTTGGCAATTTTACGGGACTTCCACGCGAAGGGGAAATAGAGTTTATCTCCATTTATTGATGAAGCCTTATGAAACCATTTCTGTTCGCGGCGTACCAATTAAAAGAATCAAATCTGTGCAAGTTTTGGCTAACAGAATGGAACTAAACTATAGTACTCGCTGTGGGATTATGGACTCGTTTACTAATTCAGATCCTCTGGGTGAGTTAACGATACAAGTCCCAGAATCAGCGATCGACCCTTACGCAACGGCGATCGCTATTGATTTCACTCCAGCGGATGCAGCTTTATAAGGTCGCATTTGTTTTTCTCATTGAAGCCTACTCACTAACTAAAGCCGAAACAATATAGCGATTCTCAATTCGGTGCAATATGATTTATGGGTAGAAAATTTTTTGCCTCTATCGATAATTCTATAAATGAAAGTTATAACCGCTATAGTTTAGGTGTCGGCGCGACAACGGACGTAAAATTTTTAGTTTCTTAAAATTTAGTTTACAGATCAACTGTCAAGCTAAGTGGATTCACTTAGTAAATCCTATAGTCTTGTACCCAACCTATACACATCTGTTGCCTGAAAACTTTAAATTTTCCTATGTTTTGTATAAAGGGTTATTAAAGATTATTAACTCTGAGCGTAAAACTAAATACTTGTGGCTTAAAAGGGAAATATAAAGAGAAGCCTTCTACCCAAAGAGATAAAAATTGAGGGAGGAAAAAAGATGGTTGCTGATACCGTCGCAGTAGATAGCGTTACAGGTTACGGGTGGGTGGAGGAAGGTTTTTCAAATTTCTCCCTAGATCTTCTTTGTAGCCTCGGCTTAGATGGCTATTTCAAGCACCTGAACCCAGCCTGGGAAAAAACCCTGGGCTTTAGTTTAGAAGAGCTATTAGCAAAACCGTTAATTGAGTGGGTACACCCCGAAGATCGGGAAGCAACAATCGACCTCGCCGAGAAGCTGACGGTAGGTATAACCACAATCTCCTTTGAAAATCGCTACTTGTGCAAAGACGGCTCGTATAAGTGGCTGCTGTGGACAGCAGCACAATTGACCGAAAGAGGTGCGATTCATGGATTGGCTCGTGACATTACAGAGCGAAAGCAAGCACAAGCAGCGCTTTTAGAGAGCGAAGAAAGATTTCGGATCGTGGCAGATACAGCCCCCGTAATGATTTGGGCGGCTGGTACCGATAAGCAGTGTTCGTATTTGAATAAAGTCTGGCTGGAATTTACCGGACGAACGCTGGAAGAAGAGATGGGTAACGGTTGGACTCAAGGTGTTCATCCCGAGGATTTGCGGCTTTGTTTAAATACTTACATTACTGCGTTTGATGCCCGTGAAGCGTTTCGCATGGAGTATCGTCTCCGACGCGCTGACGGAGAGTATCGCTGGATTTTGGATTCAGGAACTCCTCGGTTAATGCCGGATCGCAGCTTTGCTGGTTACATCGGCTCGTGTATTGACATTACCGAACGCAAACAGGTGGAACAGGCGCTGCAAGAGAGCGAAAAGCGATATCAAGCTTTAACAGAAGTATCTCCGGTGGGAATATTTCACACTGATGCGTTGGGGTGCTGTTTGTATGTAAACGAGCAATGGTGCGCGATCGCCGGATCTTCTCTTCAAGATGCATTAGGAGAAGGTTGGTTACAAGCTATACATCCCGAAGATCGCGATCGCGTCTTTGCACAATGGAACCAAGCTGTCCGAGAAAACTTAGCATTTCACTCAGAGTATCGCTTCTTGCATCTTAACGGTACAACCTGGGTATTTGGTCAGGCAGTAGCCCAGAAAGCGAACGATGGAAAAGTTACGGGTTACGTTGGCACAATTACCGACATTAGCTCGCGCAAGCAAGCAGAAGAAGCGCTGCAAGAGAGCAAAACGCTGGTACAAGCTATCGTGGATAATTCTCCAGCAGTCATCTTCGTCAAAGACTCTCAAGGGCGATACATTCTGGCTAACAAGCGATACACAACCCTGTTCGAGGTAAATTCAGAAGAAATCAAGGGCAAGACAGACTACGATATCTTCCCCCATGAGATGGCTGACACATTTCAAATAAACGATCGCAAGGTACTAGAGGCCGGAACTGCTCTAGAGTCGGAAGAAATTGTACCTCAAGACGACGGCTTACACACTTACATTTCGATCAAGTTTCCTCTCTACGATTCTGCCGGAGTTCCCTACGCAGTTTGCGGTATAGCAACTGACATAACCGAACGCAAGCGGACGGAAAAAGAGCAGTTGGAATTAGGCGATCGCATCAAATTACTGCTGGAATCAACAGGCGAAGGTATCTACGGAATTGATTTAGAAGGATGCTGCACTTTAATTAACAAAGCAGCAGCTCAGATGCTGGGATATCAGCCAGAAGAACTCATAGGCAAAAATATGCACGAGTTAATCCATCACACTCGCATTGATGGCTCGTCTTATCACTTTTGTGACTGTCCTATCTTTTGTGCTTTTGACAAGGGAAGAAGTTGCCGCGTGGACAGCGAAGTTTTATGGCGGCGGGACGGAACTTGTTTCCCTGCCGAATATTCGTCTTATCCGATCCGCAACGGTGAGGCGCTCGAAGGTGCGGTTGTCACCTTTATGAATATCAGCGATCGCAAGCGGACTATGGAGGAACTCCGCAAGCTGCATCGCGCTGTTGAACAAAGCCCCAGCATGGTTTTGATTACCGATCGCAACGGTTTTGTTGAATATGCCAATCCCAGGTTAATCCAGATGACTGGTTTAACTTATGAAGAAGTAATTGGGACTAATGCCGCCATATTGGGCGAACAATCGCCAGAAGAAGTACAAGAGTTATGGAATACAATTAGCGCTGGTGGCGAGTGGCGAGGAGAATTTTATAACAAGAAAAAGAACGGGGAATATTATTGGGAAATGGCGTCTGTTTACCCAGTTTTCAACGAGCAACAGGAAATCACGCATTTTGTCAAAGTTGCTGAGGATATCACCGAACGCAAGTTGGCAGAACAAGTATTAAAACAGGCGAATGAAACCTTAGAAGTCCGAGTTGAAGAGCGCACCGCTGAGTTAAGAAATGCGATCCAAAGACTAGAAGACGAAATGGCCAATCGCCAGCAGGCAGAGGAAGAGCTTAAACAAGCTAAAGAAGAGCTGGAAAAAAGTTATAGCCTCTTGCAATGCGTTATAGAAGGGACGCCCGATCCCATTTTTGTGAAGGATATTCAGGGTCGCTATGTATTGCTAAACTCGGCGACTGCCCTTGTATTTGGAAAACCTGTAGAGGAAATAATTGGTAAGAAGGACTGCGAGTTGGTTCCGCCGGAAGTAGTATCTCAAGTTAGGGAAACTGACAACACAATCTTGAGAACCGGAGTTTCTCAGACCTTAGAAGAACTTGTCCAAGCCACAGATAGTATGCGGACATATCTTTCAACAAAAAGCGTTTACCGCGACAAAGAAGGAAAGGTCATGGGTCTGATTGGCATTGCGCGGGACATAAGCGATCGCAAACAAGCAGAAGCAGCTTTACAAAAAGAACGAGAATTTTTAAAGGCACTGCTCAATACTTTGGAAGTTGGTATTGTGGCGTGTGATGAAAATGGGGGATTAACTCTATTTAATCAGTCCACGCGAGAGTTTCATGGCTTACCAGAAGAATCGCTACCTCCCAGCGAGTGGGCGCAACACTTTGATTTGTATTTGCCCGACAAGAAAACATTAATGTCAATGGCAGATATCCCATTGTTTCGGGCGTTTCAGGGAGAAGCGATTCGGAACGTAGAAATGGTAATTGCCCCTAAGCATGGAAAAACGCGCACCCTACTTGCAAGCGGACAGCCAATCTTCGATGCTCAGGGGAAAAAACTGGGTGCTGTAACGGCGATGCATGATATCACCGAGCGCAAGCACGCCGAAGTGGCTTTGCGCCGAAGCGAAGTACGGCTCAACAGCATCCTAAATTCCTTACAAGATTTGGTCTGGTCTATTTCAGCAACCACTTTTGAGGTGCTGTTCATGAACCAAATTGTTGATAAGCTTTATGGTCGCCCCTCCTCGGAATTCTTCGACAACTCCGACCTCTGGCTGGAAGTCATTCATCCAGAAGACCGCGATCGCGCCATTGAATACAACCACAGGGTTATGGAAGAGGGTAGCGGTGAAATAGAGTACCGCATTATCCGAACGGATGGCCAAGTGCGCTGGGTTTACAGCCGTGCATGGCTGATTTATGACGAGAACGGTACTGCTATCCGCATGGATGGTCTGACTTCAGACATCACACAGCGCAAACAAGCCGAGAAAATTCAGGCAAGGTTGACCGGAATTTTAGAAGCAACACCCGATCTTGTAGGCACTGCTGACTCCCAAGGCAACGTACTCTACATTAACCGCGCAGGTCGAAAAATGTTAGGGATTGGTGAAGATGAAGATATCTCAACCAAACATATCGCTGAGTTTTGTGCCCCTAGTGCAGCCGAAGTTATGCTGGCATACGGCATACCTGCTGCGATCAAAGACGGAGTGTGGAGTGGCGAGACTGCTTTGCAATACCGCAATGGCACCGAGATTCCAGTCTCGCAAGTCATAATGTCTCACAAAGACGAAAACGGAGTTGTGGAATTTCTCTCAACCATAGCCCGCGACATCACACCTGCTAAACAAGCCGAAGCAGCATTACGACAAAGCGAAGCGAGGCTGGCAGAAGCTCAAAAAGTCGCCCACATCGGTAGTTGGGAATTCGATCTCGCCACTGGAGAAATTACTTGGTCAGAGGAACTGTTCCGCGTTTGGGGGATGGAACCAACCCAAGCCGTACCGACATATGAAGAATTACTGCAAAAAATTCATCCCGAAGACCGAGAAGTTTTTGCCCAAGCAATAAATTTGGCAATTACAGAAGGCAAACCTTATGAATTTGACCACCGGAGCCTAAGACCTGACGGTTCGATCGCATATATGTTCTCCAAAGGGCAGCCGATATTGAACTCACAGGGCCAGGTCATTAAGCTATTGGGGGTAGGGCTAGACATCAGCGATCGCAAACAGGCAGAAGAAGCCGTGCGGCAAAGCGAAGAACTCTACCGCGCCCTCGCCCGCAATTTGCCCAATGGTTCGGTTGCTTTATTCGATGCTGACTTACGTTACATACTGGCGGATGGCATCGAATTAGCCGAATTCGGGCTTTCAAAGGAATTAATGGAAGGGAAGACCCTTTGGGAAGCTTTTCCCCCTGAAACCTGTGAAAATGTCGAGCCGATGTATCGCGCTGCACTGGCTGGCAATACGACGGTTTCTGAAATTCCTTATGACAATGGCGTTTATTTATTGCAAACGCTTCCCCTTACTAATAAGCAAGGTGAAATCTTTGCAGGAATGGTATTAGCGCAAAATATTAGCGATCGCAAACAGGCAGAGGAGGCGTTGCGGCAGCGGGAAGAACAATTGCGCCAGATTCTTGAGAATATGCCAGTTATGATGACTGCATTCGAGGCAGACGGAAACATCACTGTCTGGAACCGCGAGTGTGAAAGGGTTACAGGCTACAGTGAGTTTGAGATGGTTGGCAATCCCAAAGCAATGGAATTGGTGTATCCAGATCCTGCCTATCGCACATCAATGCTGGCCGTATGGGCTGAACTTGGCAATAATTACCGTAATTGGGAATGGGAGATTACAGCTAAAGATGGAAGTATCAAAACAATTGCATGGTCGAATATATCCGAGGAATTCCCCATTCCCAGATGGGCTACTTGGGGCATTGGCGTAGACGTAACTGAGCGCAAGCAAGCAGAAGAAGCTTTAGCCCAGAAAGCCCGCCTAGCCGCATTTCGCGCGGATGTAGATACTGCTCTTACTCAGAGCGATCGCTTGCAAGGCATTCTCCAACGCTGCACCGAGGCTGTCGTCCAACATATCGATGCCGCCTTTGCTCGCATCTGGACGCTCAACAGCAAGGAAAACGTACTAGAGTTGCAAGCTAGTGCGGGAATGTACACCCATCTTGATGGCTCTCACAGCCGCGTGCCTGTAGGTCAATTTAAGATTGGCCTGATTGCCCAACAGGGCGAACCCCACCTGAGCAACTGTGTCATCGACGATCCTCGTGTTGGCGATAAAGATTGGGCAAAAAGAGAGGGTTTGATCTCCTTCGCTGGTTATCCCCTGATTATTGAAGGACAGATTTTAGGGGTGATTGCCATGTTTGCGCGTAAACCGCTTACGGAAGCTACTCTCAGGGCGCTAGAATTTGCAGCGGATGAGATTGCGCTGGGCGTTAAGCGCAAACAAGCGGAGGAGGCGTTGCGGCAGTCGGAAGCACGATTTAGGCAACTCGCCCAACGAGAGGCACTGCTGAACCGTTTGTCCAGGGATATCCGCAACTCGCTAGATGTTGATACTATCCTGGAAACTGTTGTGCAAGAGATCCGCAGTTTGTTGCAGATTGACCGATGCTTGTTTGTTTGGTATCGGCAATCGCCACAGAAACTTATCTGGGATGTAGTGAAAGAAGCCAAGATTCCCAGTGCGCCCAGCTTTCTAGGCCAATACCCCGCCCCAGCAAGTTTGGTAACTCAGAAGTTCACCAATCTGGAAATCTTAAAAGTTGAAGATCTTGCGACTGCTACTGATGCTGCCGAACAGGAATTCTATACCGTTAAGGGTTACACAGCTATTCTGGCGCTGCCTATTAAAACGTCTTCTGGTGAGATTGGTATACTCAAGTGCGGGCATCATAGTGGTTCTAGGTCTTGGATTGACTCGGAAGTGGAATTACTGCAAGCGGTAATTGACCAACTGGCGATCGCGCTTTTCCAAGCTGAACTCTACACGCAGTCCCAAGAAGCGGCACGTCTTGCTCAAGACCAAGCACAACAGCGCCAGCTTGCTTTGCAACAGTTGCAACAAACCCAAGCGCAGCTAATTCAAAGCGAAAAAATGTCGAGTCTTGGTCAAATGGTCGCTGGTGTTGCTCACGAAATTAACAACCCTGTTAACTTCATTCATGGCAATCTTACCCACGTAAACGAATACACCCTAGACTTACTCAATCTCCTCCACCTTTACCAACAGAACTATCCCAACCCAGTCCCTGAAATTAAACATGAAACTGAAGCTATCGATCTCGATTTTCTAGTGATAGACCTCCCCAAAATTTTGACTTCGATGAAGATGGGGACAGACCGCATCCGTCAGATTGTTCTGTCGCTACGCAACTTCTCCCGCCTGGATGAAGCGGATATGAAAGCGGTAGACATCCACGAGGGAATTGATAATAGTCTGCTGATATTGCAAAATCGGCTAAAAGCAAACGGGAGCAATTCTGCCATTGAAGTGGTGAAATACTATGGCAACTTGCCCCAAGTGGATTGCTATGCAGGGCAGATCAATCAGGTTTTTATGAATATCCTCAACAATGCCATTGATGCGTTGGAGAACCAACCAGCGCCGAGAGCGATCGCTATTCATACTGAACTTAAAGATCAAGACCGCGTTTTAATTCGGATTGGGGACAATGGGCCAGGAATGACGGAGGCGGTGCGATCGCGCCTGTTTGACCCGTTCTTCACTACCAAGCCTGTCGGTAAGGGCACTGGTTTGGGTTTATCCATCAGCTATCAAATTGTCGTTGAGAAACATGGTGGTGTTTTGAAATGTTCGTCACAACCTGGTAATGGTGCTGAGTTCTGGATTGAAATCCCAATTTTCCAACCCGAAACCTAATCTAAACTGAGCATAAAAAAAGAGAGGGAATTTTTCATCCCCTCTCTCTTTATTTTTGTTATTTTCGGTTGTGCCCTGGTCTTTTAGCTTCTTCCGCAGCATTTGTTGTTGCTTTCTGAGCTGTCTAGCCCTTGCGGAACCGCCTCGACCCTTATCGTTTCTACCCTGGCGCCGGGGTGATTCCCAGCTTTTGAGTCGTTGAGCCATATTATGCCCTCTCGGTAGTGTTGTAGAGACGCAGATTTATTGCGTCTCCGCAGTGGGCAGGAAGAGAATCGAACTCTTATGGCCGCAAGGCCGCTAGATTTTGAGTCTAGTGCGTCTACCAGTTCCGCCACCCGCCCTTGGTGTCAACCTTTCCATTGTAATACCCAGTTGAATGTTTTTGCAAGAGGTTTTGATAAACTTGGCTGCTGGCCCAGCGATCGATCTCTCTTGCCCGCAGAACTGGGACGGGGTGGCTGAGTTGAGCGGTTTGGGCTTGTTTGAGCAGTTCGCCCAGTTGATTGTTGCTGATGTCGTCGTAGGCTCTGGCTTGAGCTAAGAAGGCGTCAAGGTTGAGTTGAGGCGAGAGTGTTGGCGAACCTCCGGTGAGTTTCATTAATACTGAACTTACTACTCTGGAGTCTTGGGTTGCAAGCAAGGCGGCGCGATCGCAGGTAAATTCTGCACAACGCAACCACTCCAACATCTGCGATCGCAACGATTCGGCGATCGCCGCACCCCAGTTTGGCAGTAACCCCGCCGCCAACACCATTATATTTATCGGTGTCAGATAAACCCCATGTTCGCACTTGAGATGCCCCAGCTCGTGGGCAATTACCGCCTGAATTTCTTCAAGCGTCAACAGCTCGATCAAAGAGGTGTGCAACACTATAAAAGGCTGCTTGCCCCGCATCGCAAAAGTATAAGCATTGGGAGCAGGATGCTGCCGCACGTACAGTTGAGGCGGCTCTATATCTAAAATCTGGCAGGCTTCTAACAACAGTTTGTGGATGTGGGGCAATTGTTGTTCGCCTACAAGGATTCCAGCCGCGATATTTTCTAGATAGAAAAACTGTTCCGCTACCGGGCCAAGCAGATTCCGCACCAGTAAGTCTAGTCCAGGTAGCTGCTTTAAAGCATTTGTCGCCTCTAAGTCCAGCGGATGGCGAAACTGGTCAGCTTTTAGGCCAATCAACGGTGTTTTTGAGAATAACATTGAGCAATCGTAAATTGGTAATTGGGTATTGGGCGAAGCCCCGTATAGTCCGGGGCTAATAAATGGGGATTGGGCGCGTGGAGGGTTATGAGTTATGAGTTATGAAGAAAAATTCTTAGCTCCGAGAGGCGATAAATCGGCATCTCTACTAAACTCCGCACCTACTAACTCTTCGCCCATTACCTGCATTCAACTAATCAAGAAGGAAACAACCAGTTTTTGACGCGCTTTAAACTGTCCCAATCGGGTTTTCTGCTCAATCCTTCTTCAAGAGTTTCTTGAAGTTCGCGACGCAGGTCTGAATTATTGAAAGCAATTTGTTCAACTGCTTCAATGTGTTGGCGGACGCCTTTTTGACCAGTTTCTAACATAGCGATCGCCATGTTAATCCGCGCTTGCGGCTCCGCCGGATCTGACTTAACTGCTTTTTGAGCGGCTTTATAAGCCAGATCCCCTTTGTTATCCAACAAATACAGCCATGCCAAACAAGTCCAGGGGGCACTTTGTTTGGGGGTGCGATCGCATATTTCTTTGAAAACCGGAATCAATGTATCTGGCCCTTCTCCTGCTTTGTAGCGATCGAGACCAGCGTCTAAAAGAGATGTAACTTGATCGGTCATTTGCCCAAGAATGAAGTATTTGGTCGGTATGTAGGGTGGGTCTTGTCCACCCTACATAAATGTATGGTCTAAACAGTTAAATTGTTAGACGCCAAAAGACTTACCACAACCGCAGTTTTGAGCTGCGTTTGGGTTGGTAAATTGGAAGCCGCCGCCAATCATAGCATCGCTGTAGTCCAGCACCAGACCGTAGAGATATAGCATGCTCTTGGGATCGCATACAATCTTGAAGCCTTCGTAGTCGAAGACTTCATCGTTATCCCGAATTTGAGAGGCATCTTCAAAATCCATCATGTAGGACATTCCAGAACAACCGCCTTGGCGCACGCCAACGCGCAGGCAGAGGTCTTTGCCTTGTTTGTCGCGCAGGGCCATAACGTGCTTCAGAGCGGCATCTGTCATTTGTATGCCTCGTGTTTGTGACTGAGTTGTTTGTGTCATCGGCGCGGGGACTCCTAATTTATGGAAAAGCTTTTTATCTTTATAGTAACGAGTCTGACTGTACAACAGAAGAATCTGGCCTTCGTTACGAGCCAAGGTTTAATTGTATGAACGATCGCGCCGCCAATACCAAACAGCGATATTGTGCGTAAAGTATTACCGTTAAAATGGGGTATCTATCGTCAATCCACTTCAAGACAGTGTTTTACTTGATTTTACCTACCCCTTGCAGATCCCCCCAGCATCACCCCTCTATAGAAATACCGTCTTGAGCAAATAGCTCGCCGCCAATTATATCCACCCAAGTTCCTTGTGTATGACCACGCTCAATCGCTCTACCCGTCGTCGGCTCAAAACATTACCGCAAATTCCCAGTGTGTGGGAGGGCGATCGCCGTCCGTTATCCGCTCCTCTAAGTGAAGATCCAGCAGATGAAGATGCTTCTGGCAACGGTGAATGCATTATCTGGGTAGATGGCTTTGAAGGCATTGTTCGCGCAATGGATGTCGTATCGCCGGAAATTGGCCAAGAAGCTATAGTTCGCACTTTGCTGCGAGCTATGGAGCATCCCCACACCCCTGCTGGCCCGGCACGACCTCAAAAGATTGTAGTCCGCGATCGCGAACTTCAGTTTTTTTTGCGGGGCGTCCTGCAAGAGCTAGAAATTACCATCGAATATGAATCAGAACTGCCCCTGATTGATGAAGTGTTTCGGGGCTTCCAAGAACTTGCGTCCCATCGTCCGCCTCAGCTTCCTCGCAAGTATGCCGATTTACTGCTGGAAAAGGCTTATGAAATTTGGCAAGATGCGCCTTGGGACTTTCTTGCCGACCACCAAATTATCTCCCTCGAATTGAATCAGTGGGATATCGGTACTCTATACGTCTCAGTAATGGGAATGTTAGGCATGGAGTACGGGGTTTTGTTGTATCGTTCGCTCGATTCGCTCAAACGGTTTCGCGCAACTGTTTTGGCTGAGGAGTCTTTTGAACAGCTAGAAGAAGCATTTCTAGGGCAAGATTGCTTGTTTGTAACTTTCGACCAAGAGGACGATAACGGCGATGACGACGATGATGACATCGATCTCGCTGACTTGCCGATGTCAGAAATTCAGCCAAGTTTCGGCAACGTGCATCCCTTGGAGGGGATGCGACCTTTTCTATATGACGAAGAAGCGATCGCGGTTTATATAGCTCTCGAAGCGTTGCATCGTTTTTTCCGCGCGGGGCAAAAACAACTCGCCAAAGACAAATTCCCAACCCTCACCAAAAACTACCGCATCCCCGTCCCCGAAGAAGCCACGCCGCGCCAAACTATATCGGTAAAGGTTGCAACTGTCCCTGATGTGTCGTCCGATCTTTTCCATATGGCGGAGTTGGCTGCTATAGAATCGGATGAAGACGCAGACGATGCAGACCCACCCCTGCGCGACGATCTAGTACCCAAAAATTCTTTCCTCAGTTTGGGGATGGTGACTTGGGAACGCCTAGAGTTACTGCGTGCGGGTATTGGTTGCTATGAATCTAAAGAGGTTAAGGCGTCGGGAGAGGGAATGCCCGTGATTATGATTCAAACCACCCGCCCCAAGGCTCTTGAGATGATTCAGAATATTAAGACTGCCGGGGGGGTAAAAGGAATTGGCTTTAATCCGGGAGAAGATCCGTTTGATGGCGATCGCTATGACTTGGGAATTCTCCAAACTGAAAATGGTGATTTATATCTGTTTGGCGAGTTTATTGAGGAAGATCCAGTTCATGTCGCCGCCCGCAAAAAGTGGGATCAGCGTTGTAAGAAAACTAAAGGCTATTGCGGCTTGATTATTGCCAGAGGCTTAACCGGGGCTTCTCGCGGCAATCCCCAGTTTAACGATATGATGGCTTTTTTTGAAGCGCGATCGCTCTCTGCTAAAGACTTGGGAATGGGAACTCTCCAGCTCATACCCCAATTTGATTGATATCCCGCTCATGCCCCTTACCTAGTTTGTACTACTGCGCGATCGCTCATTTTTGTTACAATCCGTAAAGCAATTGAACGGGAAAGGCAGGATGCGCGTAGCAATCGTAGGAGCGGGGCTAGCTGGAATGGCGGCGGCAGTCGATTTAGTCGATGCTGGTTGCGAAGTAGAAATCTTTGAGTCTCGTCCGTTTGTGGGGGGTAAGGTTGGTAGTTGGGTAGACGCCGATGGCAATCACGTTGAAATGGGGTTGCACGTCTTCTTTGGTTGCTACTACCAACTATTTGACTTAATGAAGAAGGTGGGGGCGTTAGACAATCTGCGCCTGAAACAGCATACCCACACTTTTATCAATAAAGGCGGTAATGTTGGCGAGTTAGATTTTCGCTTCATCACGGGTGCGCCTTTCAATGGATTGAAAGCATTTTTCACGACATCGCAGCTGTCTGTACAGGATAAATTACAGAATGCGATCGCTCTGGGAACCAGCACAATAGTGCGCGGCTTGGTAGACTTCGAGGGATCGATGAAAACTATCCGCGAACTAGATAAAGTCAGCTTTGCCGATTGGTTCCGCAGTCACGGCGGTAGTAATGGCAGCATCAAGCGGATGTGGAACCCCATCGCCTATGCACTCGGCTTTATTGATTGCGAAAATATCTCAGCCCGTTGCATGCTGACTATTTTCCAGTTATTTGCCGCTAAAACCGAAGCATCGGTACTCCGGATGCTGGAAGGTTCTCCCGACGAGTACCTCCACAAGCCCATCATTAAATACATAGAAGCAAGAGGGGCAAAAATTCACACTCGTCGCCGCGTGCGGGAAATTCAATTTACTGGCGTTGGTAGCGAAACGCAAGTCACTGGCTTAGTTGTTGCCAAAGGCGAGACGGAAGAAACTATCCTTGCTGATGCTTATGTCTGCGCCTGCGATGTGCCGGGAATTCAGCGCGTTTTGCCTCAAGCTTGGCGTCAATGGTCTGAGTTTGACAATATTTATAAATTAGATGCAGTTCCCGTAGCAACGGTGCAGTTGCGATTTGATGGTTGGGTCACTGAGTTGCACGATGCCCAGAAACGGCAACAGCTAGATCGTGCCGCCGGAATTGATAATTTGCTGTATACTGCCGATGCTGACTTCTCGTGTTTTGCAGACATGGCGCTAACTAGCCCATCTGATTATTATCGGGAAGGACAGGGTTCCTTGTTGCAGTTGGTGTTGACTCCGGGAGATCCGTTTATAAAGGAGAGTAATGAGGCGATCGCTCAACACGTCCTCAAACAAGTTCACGAACTCTTCCCATCTTCGCGACAGCTAAACATGACTTGGTATAGCGTCGTCAAACTCGCCCAATCTCTATATCGCGAAGCACCAGGAATGGACGCCTATCGTCCCCCTCAAAAGACGCCAATAGCAAATTTCTTCCTTGCGGGTAGCTACACGCAGCAAGACTATATCGATAGTATGGAAGGGGCAACTTTGTCGGGTCGTCAGGCAGCGAAAGCAATTTTAGAAAGTTCACAAAAATTTGCTAGAACCCCCGTGACCACAGCTTGATATTGTCAAGCTGAGATTTACGGCTTTGCCTGCCAATCGAAGATCCAAAATCTAAAATCTAAAATCGCATGTCTGATTGGTTAGAACATAGCGTCCAGGTAGAAGTACAGGTTCCCATTGATTTGGTGTGGAGTCTGTGGTCAGATCTAGAGCAAATGCCCCGATGGATGAAATGGATTGACTCTGTTAAAGTCCAGGAGGATAATCCAAATTTATCGCGCTGGAAACTTGCTACAGGTGGATTGGAATTCAGTTGGCGATCGCGCATCCTGAAAATAGTACCTAACCAAATTATCCAATGGGAATCGGTGGACGGATTGCCCAACCAAGGAGCAATTCGCTTTTATGACAGACAGGGCAGTAGCATTGTCAAAATGAGCGTGTCTTACGCAATTCCCGGCATTTTGGGTAAGCTTATGGATAATCTGTTTTTGGGTCGCGTTGTTGAATCTACGATCCAAGCTGATTTAGAACGCTTTCGCGATTACGCCCTTCAAGTTCAAGCTAAATCTTAGTAATTAGGTGGGCATAAAAAAGTTGATTTATGTCCACCTTTAAAGGCCAACTCAAAACACCTAATATCTCTAAACGCGATCGACTATTACCAATTTAATGTGGAATAGTAGGGTCGCCAAGCCTTGTTTTCTGTTTGAATATAGCGGTTTTCAGCTTTTTACAGCAGTGGGAGCATTGTAGGTATATTTTGGAATTTATTATTGATAACACCTATATTTATTACCTAATAAATCCCAAGTTGTAACTATCAGCTAAGAATACTTCACTTCTCAAAGTGCTTCCACAATTTAATAGCGGAATTCCCCTCAAAAAAAAGTTCACCTTTCTCGTTATTATTTTCGAGACTCATATAAACTTTAGCTTTTACTTTTAATTTAGATTCATTCCATTTATCTATCTCTCTCATTTTAATCTTTACTGATGCTGGGGGATTATCGTCGAGTTTGTAAAGAGGATTAGCGGATACATCCTCATAAGCTTCCCATTCGATATAAGCGATGTGAGATGTATTGATAACACTATCGTCAAGTCTGATGAATGCCATAATAAAACCCCGTCGGTTAGAACTATAGTAAACCGGATTGGTTTAAGATACTCCCTAGTTAGAGATTCAGTCAATCAAGGCGGTTCTACGGCGATCGCGCTAGAACCCCGTTGGCAATAATACCCATCTGGTTTTATTGCCAACAGCAATATTTAACCTTCTTCAGCTTTAGCCGCTCTTACATTGCAGCTAAGTACAACATAGCAACTAAATACTTTAGTAATAAGTGAAATTAACATTTTTTAAATACTCTAAAAAAAGTAACGATATAAATATTTTTATTAATTAAATTCGGGAAAATTTAGCAAAATATGCAAATTCTTTGGACACCCTATGTAACGTCTTGTTTTGGCTAGTCAGGGCGTAAACTTATGTTAGCACCTTGGAAGTCGTAGAAATAATAAGCCGCGATCGCTCTAATGTGACAAATGGCAGCGCGATATTAGTTCTCTCAAAGTAAATGTTAGCTATAACTCAAGTTGTTTGATGCTAGCCTGTGCATTATTATAGCAACTGCTAAAGCCTTGGTTAATACAGATATTGGCGGCTTTTTGCAAATCAGACAAAGCTGCCTGTTTATTTCCTAAACTTACTTGTGCAAGCGCCCGATTGTAGTAAGAATGCCCATCATTGGGGTTAATTTTAAGGGCAGTAGTGTAATCGGCGATCGCTCCTTTATAATCCTTCAATCTACGGCGGATGTTTGCTCTGTTCTCCCAAGCATCAGCAACGTTCGGACTTAGCCTAATTGCCTGAGATATATCTGCGATCGCTCCTAAATTATCGCCCATTTTAGCACGGGCAATTCCTCGGTTGTTGTAAGCTACCGCTAGGTTAAAAGCAATACGCAAAGGCGGAGTATCGCTTTGAATTGCTCCAGGGGGATTTTCTAAAGTTTTGGAAACAAACCCTTGCTTGTAAGATAGTGCTTCGTCTTTGGGACGAGAGCCAATTGCTTGCTTTTTAGTTTTTATTTCTCCCTGATAATCTTTCAAGAAGCGATGGGCAATTCCTCGGGGGATATTGTTATTGTCCTCATTAGCCGTAATTTTTATAGCTTTTGTGTAATCGGCGATCGCCCCTTGATAGTCTTGTAGAGTAAAACGAGCATTTCCCCGACCAATATACGCAAATGTCAACTTAGAATTTAGTTTAAGTGCTTGAGTATAATCCTCAAGCGATCGCTTGTTATCTCCTATCTCAAAAAAAGCAAAACCTCGGTCATAGTATGCATCGGCGCGATCTGATTTCAACTGAATCGCCCAGCTAAAATTTTGAATAGCTTCCTGGTAATTTCCTCCCCTCGCTTTATTTGCTCCTATAAATACAAATACGTGCGGTAGCTGAGTCAACAAAGCAACAATTACTCCACCCGCCGCTAGCAAAGTAGCTGCTGCTTCCCAGCGATATCGGCGTGCTATATTTGTTGTCTGCTCTAACTGGGTTTTTTGATTAGCAGAAATAGCTGGAAACTTCCCGGCTGAAGCCAATGCTGCTGGAACCGTAGAAGCGATCGCAGAGCCGATATTTCGAGTAATGAGCCTTGGCGTATTGGCTAAATTCTTAGAATTAGTAACTATACTTTTTAAGTCAGCCAAAACTTCTCTTGCTGACTTGTAGCGCTGATTGAAATCAAACCGCACCATTTTATCGATAACATCTGCCAGCCTTGAACTAACCTGCACGCGATCGCGCCAGACAAATTCACCTGTTTGGGGATTATTACCAACTCGCAGGTTTAGTAATTCCTCAACTGTAAAACCGCCTAGAGCTTGAATCATCATCATGCCCAAGGCATAAATATCGCTGTTAAATTGCGGGTATCCTTTGAATTGTTCAATTGGCATATACGCTCTCGTGCCAATCGCAACAGTTTGAGTGATTGCCCCAGAGGCTACTTGAGTGTTAATTTCTTTAACAGAACCGAAATCAATTAAAACTAATTTACCGTCAATTTGTCGCCGAATTATATTATTAGGCTTGATGTCTCGATGGATTACGCCGTGCTTATGCACAACAAACAAAATTTGTAATACTGCTACTAATAAGCTGATAATTCGTGCTTCCGGTAAAGGTTTACCCGGTACAATTTCTTCACTTAAAAGATGGCCTGGAATATACTCTTGAACTAAGTAAAATTCTTTATTTTCCTCAAAATGGGCTAGCAAGCGAGGAATTTGGTCGTGTTTACCTAATTTTTCTAATACCTCTGCTTCTTTTTTAAACAGGCGATGTCCCGTTTGGTAAGCTCCAGGTTTGTTACTAAGAACGCGCAACTGCTTTACAACACATGGAGGATGGCCTGGACGACGAGTATCTTCGGCTAAATAGGTTTGCCCAAAGCCACCTGATGCTAATATTTTAAGTATTTTGTAGCGCCTATCTAAAAGTCGGCTAATCACGGCAATATTCCAGCCTTTTTAGATAAATTTTGGCATGGAATACTGATGGTTTCCTCAGCCAAAAGGGGGGACTCGTAACGCTTTTAGCTGACGTGTTATTTACTTGTAGTGTTCCCTGACCGCAAGGCAAGTTGGCATTATTTCTACTCTCATTAGTGTCTAGAGTAGAAAAACTTAGCGTAAGGATTTATATGGCTAAATATAGTGCAATATAAGATATTATCACTACAAGCGCTGATTTTGACCGCCCAGGATGGCATCGTCAGGTCTAGGCTCACGTTGAGGATTCCGCAGGTTCTTGGTCGCTTTCTCTAGCTCAAGTCGTTCAATTCCAAGCTGTCGCTGATCCTGGTTAATTTCCAGCCTAACTCGTTCGAGCCGTGCAAAATCTTCCTCAATTTGTTGCCTCCGCTCTAGCCTAACGGGTAATAAGTTTTTAACTGACGGGAGAAATTTATAAAATGTTGACCAACTGGCTAGATTGACAAGCCAGCAGGTTTAATTTAGTCTGAAAGCTACCAAGAAATCGAGTATGTTTTTGGACTTGTGCTAGGTACAGCAGAGCGTTCAGCCTCTATAGCTATATTTTTTAATCTCAGCCGTTCAAAAATTAACAATTTGGGTGAATATAGAGAGTGAATTTAAGATGCGATCGCTGTTTATTTAATTGGCAGTAACTTTCAGCCTCTATAAATAAAATTTCCAATAAAATACAGTTGTCAATCTCCGAGCTATGAATATGCCTATTGTTAGCATTACTCAGAGACTTTTGGTAGTTTAACAATTACCAATTCGGGTCAATATAGAGATTAATTGTTAAGTGCGATCGCCCCGCAGGTACTGCGGTAATACAAGCACATACCATCTTTCCCTCAGCATTTGGTGTCGCTTCGCGAACAATCTCCACTTCACAAGCGTGACACGAACCCATCAAACAACCAGTGGGAATGGACAGCCCAGCCCTTTTAGCCACTTGCAGCATTGGCTCTCCTGCCTCTGCCTCAACCGTAACATCATCCGGCAAAAATCTAATTTGAACGCCCATGACTTGTTATTAGTTATTAATTTTTAATTAGCCGAATTCCTCTCCCATCATGTAAGCAAAAGTAATTCTTCTAACCCAAAATTGGTCTTAAATCTAAGTTAGCTTCAACAATATTAGCCATCGAGTCTAAAATGGCTTCTCGCTGTTCGCGGTAGTTTGCAACACCATTAGGCAAAGTAGATAATCCGCGTTGTTGACGTAGTTGATTTATCCAGGCACGTCGCCAAGGGCCATTATCAAAAATACCGTGCAGATAAGTCCCCATCACCGATTGATTTGCATCCACAATTCCCAAATTAGGATCGTCAAACAAAGCCTTATAAGGAGCATTTTTCGCCGACAACCCTAGTGGAGATCCTCCCTCCTCCAACTTCAGCAGCCTGCTACGACCTTGATGAATTTCATACCCCGCCACTGGTAAACCAACCTGGGGGTAGTTAGAAGTCACAATTCGCTGGCGGGCAATTTTATTGCTAGTAATAACAGTTTTTATGGGCAACAATTCTAGCCCTTTGTAGCGTCCCGCTTCACCCTCAATTCCCTCTGGATCGGCAACAATTTTGCCTAACATTTGGAATCCACCACAGATTCCCAATAGCGTTCCACCAGCTCGGACGTAATTTTGAATTGCCTGCCCCATGCCTGTCTTTTGCAAAACCAGCAAGTCAGATATTGTAGTTTTGGAACCCGGTAGAATAACTGCGTCTGGATGTCCCAAAGAGTCTTGGGGGCTAATGTATTTCACCGTGACGGTGGGTTCGGCTTCGAGGGGGTCAAAGTCCGTAAAATTAGAAATTCGGGGAAGGCGGATAACAGCAATAGTGATATCGCTATGAGCCTTGCTGCTGCGACGATCCAGCAAATCGAGGGAATCCTCGGCTGGGAACATTTGCTCTACCCAAGGAAGCACGCCCAAAACGGGAATACCCGTGCGTTTTTCTAGCCAAGTAATACCAGGGTCTAGGAGACTTCGCTGCCCTCTAAACTTATTAATTACAACCCCCTTGATTAACGCTCGTTCATCCGGTTCCAACAACTCCAGAGTACCCACAACATGGGCAAAAGCGCCCCCCCGGTCAATATCAACCACGAGTATAGTTGGCGCATTTAAATACTTTGCAACTCGCATATTTGCCATGTCGCGGTGCTTGAGGTTAATCTCGGCTGGGCTACCCGCTCCCTCGCAAACAATTAAATCAAACTCTTCACCCAAACGTCTCAACGATTCTTCAACCGCCTGCCAACCCTGGTCAAAATACTTCTCGTAATATTCTGCCGCACCTGCTATCCCAACAGCTTTGCCCTTGATAATCACCTGGGAGGTCATGTCGCCTTGCGGCTTGAGTAAAACCGGGTTCATCTCCACCCAAGGCGTCACCCCCGCCGCCCACGCTTGCACTGCCTGTGCATAGCCAATTTCACCGCCATTCTGCGTTACATAAGCATTCAGCGCCATATTCTGCGCTTTGAACGGAGTAACCCGCCAGCCGCGCCGTGACAGCAGGCGACAAAGTGCTGCTGTGATTAACGATTTTCCTGCGTGGGACGTTGTGCCCACCACCATAATGGCTTTCATTAGATTTTAATTTTGGATTGTGGATTTTTGGCGGTGACGATAGCCCAGAGCGCCAGAGGGGAGTTTGGATTTATGATCCCAATCTACAATTTACAATCTAAAATCTAAAATTTAAAAGTTCCAGCGCAGCCAACGGCTTAAGGAATTGTAAAGGCGATCCAAAAGAGAGGGCGCTGGCAATGAACCACCCTGGCTTTGCCATTTTTCTAGTAGCTGGCGCCCCAAGGGTGTGAGACGAAAACTATCGGTAATTCCTTGACCATCAACTTCTCGCCGCAGTATGCCGACCTCAATGAGCCACAAAAGGGGGCTTTCTGCTGCTAACTCAGAGAGTGGCCGATTTGTGTAGTTTTGTTTGACACCAGACTCACCCGCGATCGCGTTCAACGATACGCTACTTTGTAGCATACTCGCAAATAATTGCAGCTTAAACGGCGAACAGCGCATTGCCCTTTCTGCTCTTTCTACCGTCCGGCTTGAATATTGAATCGAATGTTCGTTTTTTGGCTTAATAGAGATCATTGCGGCAGGACTGTTAACTATCAAACTATGGACTGCTTTATTTTTTAAAGTTTAAAGTCTAAAGCTGACCTTTCAACTCAATCTTTTTCAACCTGATGGGATAGGCTTGCCTATGCCATCTTTTTATTTTAAAGTTTTATAAACATTTTGTAGAATATATATTTGCAAATAACTCTACAACAGAAGGAAACAAAATCAATGGCTCTAGCAATTGGAACAAAAGCACCAAATTTTTCCGTAAGAGACACAATCGGCAAAACCGTCACCCTCTCAGAACTGGCGGGAAAAACAATAGTGCTTTACTTCTACCCCAAAGACGATACCCCCGGCTGTACCAAAGAAGCGTGTAGCTTTAGAGATGCCTATGCAGACTATCAGGGCAAAGATATTGTTGTACTAGGCGTCAGCAAAGATGATGAGAATTCTCACAAACAATTTACCAGCAAATTTAATCTCCCCTTTCCCCTACTGGCAGATATTGATGGTAGCCTAACCAAAGCTTATGACGTTGAGGCTCCCAGCGGCTACGCCCAAAGAGTGACCTACGTTATTGACGGCAAAGGCAATATTAGCCACGTTTTTTCCAACATCCAACACGAAACTCATGCTAGCGACATCTTAGCCGAGCTGGGTTATTAAGCTCAATTAGAGCTGAGGGCAGCTTTAAACGCAAGTAAAAAACCCGTTTTCTCATTAGAAAACGGGTTTTTAGGTAACTTTCCCGACGGATAGATATTAATTCTTCGCAGGAATCGCGATCGCAGGAGTTACAGAATTTGCAGGAGTTGCAGGAGTTGCAGGACTTACACCTGTTCCCTGATTTAAATTGCGAAGCCGTTCTCGTTG
This sequence comes from Microcoleus sp. FACHB-831, assembly GCF_014695585.1. Taxonomy (NCBI): domain Bacteria; kingdom Bacillati; phylum Cyanobacteriota; class Cyanophyceae; order Oscillatoriales; family Microcoleaceae; genus Microcoleus; species Microcoleus sp. FACHB-831. Next base: position 27,884 of record NZ_JACJON010000009.1, read on the forward strand.
CAGACTACGGAACTTTGCAGCAGCGCTATCGATATTTTTACCCTGCTCCGCAGAAAATTCATCATAGCTGCGGAGGTTGCCCAATTGGGCGCGATGGATTAAGTCAAAGACACCCATCGATTCCCCTTCGCTGCTACTCGAAAAGGGGTCTTTATTTTGCTGATTTTGTTGGAAATCCTGTAATGGTTGCGCGTCCCCTGTTTGCGCCAGAACTGTTTGGGGCACGCAAGAGAAGGCAATCCCCATTCCCGCTAAAAGGCTAAGAGCTAGGTGAGTTTTTATTTTCATGGCAATTTGGGAGTTAAACAAGTAGAGACGCGATAAATCGCGTCTGATTTATCGCATCACTACAATTCAAGCAAATCTGCGACGCAATAGTGGTTGAATCGCCAATAACACAAAGGCATCGAAACCTAGTAAAACCAAAAGCGCCGTACCAAAAGTTACCCCACCCCAAGGAGCCTGCATCACTATACTGCTAAGTGCCCAATCGCCGTGTAGATAAAGATAGCGGATTGGTTCGATGGCATAGCTGAGGGGATTGAGAGTCGCCACAACCTGCAACCAATGCGGCATAAACGACAGGGGCGCGAGTGCAGTGCTAGCAAAAAGCAGGGGCAAGTTAGTAACAAAAATTACAGCAAGTAACTCGATGTGACCGGGGAGGGCAAAAGCCAAACCTAGACTCAAAGCAGTAACCCCGACAACTAGGAGCAGGACAATTAGAGCGATCGCGCCAATTCCCACCAATCCCGGCCAACCAGCACCCAAGATAGCACTAGCCGCCACAATTACCGCCGTCTGAATCAAACTCAGCACCAGAATGTAAATAGCCGACGCCAACACAATCGAAAACCGCGACGCGAGAGGAGCCACCAGCAAGCGGTTCAAAAAACCAAACTCGCGGTCAAACATTACTGGCAAACCAGCATTCAACGCCCCGGCGAACGCGGTAAAAACAATCACGCCAGCACCCAGAAATTGTCCGTAGCTGACACTATTACCAAATAAACCTTGAGGTGCATTTTGAAACAGCGCCCCGAACAACACCAACCACATAAACGGCTGAATAATTCCAGCAATTAACGTCGAAGGACGCCGTTGTAATTGAATAAACAACCGCTTAGTCAAAGCCAAAGTTTCTTGAACAAATTCGCCGACCAAATTCGGCGGCGCATCAACATTAACCTTACCAGCCGACTGAGGCTGCAAACCGATATTAGATTTAGGAGGTGTAACAGTAGTACTCATCTCTCTTCCTCTTCACTTTCTTGGCGTTCTAACGCGCTTACGCGCTTCGCTGAGGCGGTCTTGGCGGTTCGCACCCCACCCTACTAGCGCATAGCCTGTTTTTTCTCAGCCTTTAAATCGCGACTTCCGGCTGCTGCAAGTTCGGCATCCAACAAAGTTTTACCAGTAGCAGCTAGATAAACATCATCAAGGCTGGGGCGGGATTGAGCAATGCCAAATGTAGGTAAACCCGCTTCCTTAAGGGATTGCTGAATTGACATCAAGGCGTCGCTTTGGGGTTTTACAACCAAGTTGAGCGAGTTACCTTGAGCGTTATTAATAATGACTTCTTGGACAAATGGCAGAGATTGGAGCATATCTTTAGCTTTCTCTGCTTCTTCGATGGGGGAGAATTCGCGGATGCGGAGAGTGATGCGATCGCCTCCTACTTTATCCTTTAACTCCGAAGGCGTTCCCGCAGCAATCACCACACCTCTGTCAATAATTGCCACGCGATTAGCTAAAGCGTCAATTTCCTCTAAATAATGGCTAGTAATTAAAACAGTAGTTCCAGATTCCCGCAACTGGCGCAAGAAATTCCAAACCACAACGCGGCTTTCAATATCAAGTCCGACTGTAGGTTCATCTAAAACCAGGACATCCGGTTGGTGTAGCAATCCTGCGGCTAAATCTAGGCGTTTGCGAATACCACCGGAGTAAGTACCAGTCTTCTTATCAGCGAATTCCTCTAAGCCTAGTAAGTCCAGGACTGTGTTAATCCGCTGTTTTGCCGCTTTCCTGGGGAGGTGATAAAGTGCGGCTTGCAGTTCTAGGAGTTCCCGCCCAGTCAGCACCTTATCTAAGGCAACTTCCTGAGCCACATAGCCCAAGCGTTGACGTGCAGATCTGGGGTTATCGACTACGGAGATACCAGATACCTCAACCTTGCCCGCATCGGGAGTCGCCAGAGTACACAAGCATCTGAGGGTTGTGGTTTTGCCAGCGCCATTCGGCCCCAGTAGGCCAAAAATTTCCCCTGCTTCTACTTGAAAGGATACATCTTTGACGGCTTCAACCGAGCCGTAGCGCTTTTGAAGGTTCTGAATTAAAACTGCGGGAGCCATATTTGTCCCAGGTTAACAAATCTAAACAATCTTTAGTTCCATTTTAAGCCTTTAGTTGCAAATAAGCCCGGACTGGGGATGCGGGTTTCACGCCTCGTATTGGTGCGTAATACAATTTTGGATTTTGGATTTTAGATTTTAGATTCCCTATCGCTCAGGATGACAGAACTTGGTTACAGTGCGTAAGTCCTAAGATGAATCAACGAACAGCAACAGGGTTCGCCCCTGAAGCGTTTCGATGGGATCTATAGATTAGGAATTATTTGCAGAAAATCATCAGGGGATAATTTATGTAGTGGTGATGATTTTGTGTCGTGGATTCTTATTTATAGGAAATATCTGTTGTGTTAGTTGGGTGTATTGAGGTTAAGACAGTGAAATGGCACTGACAACGCGATCGCGTCCCTCATGTTTGGCTCGGTATAGCGCTGCATCCGCCGCTTGAATAACTGCCGCTCCAGTCAAGCCGTGTTCTGGAAACACCGCAACCCCTAATGACATTGTTACCGTTCCCAGCGGTTGACGACGGTTCTGCAAATTTAGGTGTTTGAAACCTTCTCGAATCTGCTCTGCCCGTTGTCGTGTGACTTCCAATGATGCTTCCGGCAAAATTAGCAGAAATTCTTCTCCCCCATAGCGACAACCAATATCGGAGCCTCTGATTTGGGATTGGATGAATAGTCCCAGTTCTCGCAGCACTGTATCGCCTGCTTCATGCCCATAAGTGTCGTTGAGCCGCTTGAAGTAATCCACATCAAAGATAATAATGCCGAGAGATTGCTGTTTGCGCTCTGCCCGCCGCAGTTCTCGTTCCAGGGACTCTTCCATATAGCGTCGATTAAATAGCCCGGTGAGTGCATCGCGAATACTCTGTTGCTGCAAGGCTTCTCTAAGTTTTAGGTTTGCCAGTGCTAAAGCGATATGTTCAGATACCGTGACTGCTAGTTGCTCTTTAGCATGAGTAAACCATCCCCGTTGGGCTGTTGCCAAATACACCACGCCCAAAGCATCTCCTTGCGCCATCATGGGAACGCAGAGAGTTTCTGCTGGTACTGCTGCATGAATAGCCGATGCCCCATCAGCAGCCTCAAAAGGCTTGTAGATGTGCTGACAACGCATCCCAGGTTGATCCAAGCTGACTAAATGCGATCGCCCCCGTCGCAGCGCCCAACATTCGTTAGGAGTAAACATCGCTTGGCTGAGCAATGCTTTGTCTCCCCAACTCGCCACAACTTCCACCAGATGCTTTGACGCACTGATAACAAATACTCCTCCAGCTACCTCTGGAAAAAGCGGTTGCACCAGTTCCGCCAGCGCTCGGTAAGCTTCGTCAATTGTCAGACACACTTGGAGCATATCGCTAAGGGAGGCTAATAAGGCAATCTCCTGGTTCCTCTCCTCTAATTGCTTAACGGAATCTATTAATTGCTGATTAGCTTGCTGCAAAGCTTGCTCTGCCAGTTTGCGTAAGCGAAGCTCGCCGTAGGCATCGCTAATGTCTCGCACAATTGCCAATACTTCATCTTCACCACTAACGGTGATGCGGGCTTCTTGATAATGCAGTCCATCTTCCAGTTGTACGGGAAATTCGTAGGTTTGCGCTTCGCCAGTTTGAAAGGCTTGTTCAATGTAATGTAGCCGTTGCTGCGCCAGTTCCGGAGGCATGACCTCAACGATATTTTTGCCAATGCGAGCGATCTGAGGATTAACCAGATGAAAGGTTTTTGCAGGCATGATATCCAGGTAGGTTCCGTTGCGGGTGTAGCGGATCATCAAGTCTGGTATGGCTTTAAGTAAAGCGCGGTTAGTCGCTTCACTTTTGCGGAGCAAGGCTTCAGCCTTTTTGGGTTCAGTCATATCGCGAATTGCCATGACTCGGGCTGTTCGCCCTTTGTAAGAGATTACGCGATCGCGCACCTCTAGGGGAAAAGTCATTCCATTTTTGCAGAGTCCCTCAATTTCATAACAACACTCATCGTTAATGGCAATTTCCTGCTTCACTAAGTCCATCCATTGAGGTGGGTAAAAATCTGCCATTGGTTTTCCAATGGCTTCATAAATTTCGTACCCAAATAGTTGAACGAAGCGCGAGTTAGCATCGATAACTTTGCCATTTTCTGTAATTGCGATCGCCTCAAATGTCGCTTCCGAAAGCTGCCGAAATCGTTCCTCGCTCTCAACTAACAATGCCTCAGCTTGCTTGCGCTTCAGCAAATCCCGGTTAATCGCAAAGATAGCCAGCGGGACTAAGGTAAAAGCTAATAACCCACCAATTCCGACAACTCCAGTTACAATCTGAGTTTGCCTCTGCCGCTGGAGCTGCTGGTATTGCAGTCTTTGCTGCTCGTTAGCCTTCATCTCACGAACAACTGCACGAATGGCATCCATTGCTTGCTTACCTTGATTTGTTTGAACCACCTGCAACGCAGCCGCAAATCCTTCAGTCTTCCTCAACTGAATCGTTTGAGCAAGTTCAGCCAGCTTGGTTGCAATTAATGGTTCGAGCTTATGGAGGCACTGCCGCTGGTTGGGATCGTTGTCAATGATTTGCCGCAGTTGTTGTAGTTCTTGATTAGTTGCTTCAACCCCCATTAGATGGGGTTTTAGATACTCCTCGCTCCCAGTCAAAATATACCCTCGCTGTCCCGTCTCTGCATCCTTGAGATCCGATAGCAGGAGTTCTAAACGCTCGATGATTTGGTTGGATTGGGTAACTTGAGCCGCCAGTTCATTGAGTCGGGTGATACTCCAATAAGTAATTCCACCGACAAAACTAAGAAATAGCAATGTAGCAGCCAAGCTAACCGTTACCTTTTTCTCTGTCGAAATTTTTATCATAACCACCAACTATATATCGAACAATATAATTTCTGAATATGGATGAATTCAACATTACACCTGAGTGGTATAATGCTTGCTTTTCAATGTCATAAGGTGTAAATTTTATCTCTATACCTACGGTACTTTCAACCGTATTTTGGCTTAGGTAGAGGTTAGTACAAAATGACAGTGCTAAATGAGTCGCCTGATTAAAATAATATTGCAGGGGTTTAATGTAGCGCTATACGATCTATTGGTTGAGGCTAAATATTTAAATATAGGAGGGTGCGTAGCGAAGCGGCTGCGCTAGCAGCATCGCGCTTTTTAGGAATAAATGAGACAAAGTAGCGATCGCTTATACCCAAATTTGGCTAGCTTACCTGCAAGCTAGCTATTAAATATATTTTTACTTTGCAGCCGCCTTGGTATTTCAATCACAAATTCTGCTCCCTCTTCTGGTGCAGAAATACACTCTCCGGCGGAATTTTAACGCTCTTCGTCGAAAACCCGCCTACCTCATGAAGGATAAGCGGGTTTTGTCTTTATAGGCGTTATGTAGTTTTCTGGGAGCTATTGGAAAACTGCGATCGCGCTTACTAGCGTATGTAGATTTGCCCCTAATGTTGCACTCAGTTGATGAGTTATGGGCAAGCTGTCTACAACTATTCCAGTACACAACAGCATCATGTAAAGAATGGAGAATTTAAAGAGCGATCGCGCTAATTGTTTATTCTCAGGTTCTTGTAATAACTGCCATGCTTTCTTAATAAAAATACCCCCCAAAAGGGCGGCAAAGATACCGTAAACTAATCCCGACTCTCCCACAGGATAAATCAGCAGAAATGTTATCGGTACAACTATTAGCGTGTAAACCCAAATTTGACGAGTAGTAGCAACCTCTCCCTCTACAACGGGCAGCATCGGGATACCTACTTTGGCATAGTCATCTCGAATCATCAAAGCAAGCGCCCAAAAATGGGGAGGAGTCCACAAAAACACTATGGCAAATAGCAACCAAGCTGCCCAGCTAAGTTCGCCAGTTACAGCAGCCCAACCCACTAAGGCGGGAATAGCACCCGCAGCACCACCAATCACGATGTTTTGCGTCGTGTGGCGTTTTAGCAAGTGGGTGTAAATGCCCATGTAAAAGATAATGCCGGACATTGCCAACAAAGCACTGAGCAGATTGGCAAAAACTGCAAGCAGAGTAAAAGATAGAGTACCGAGAGCGATCGCAAATATCAGAGCATCGCGGGGCTGAACTCTACCCGAAGGAATAGGACGGCTCCTCGTGCGCTCCATTGCATAATCTATATCGCGATCGTAAATGCAGTTCAGCGTTTGGGCAGATGCGGCAGAAAGAGTACCACCAGCCAGCGTCACCAATAACAACACCGGATCTACCCGTCCGTCGGATGCCATCCACATTCCAGCCGCTGTTGTAATCAGCAGCAGGGGAATAATTCTCGGCTTCGTCAGCTGGTAGTAGCTGTGAATCACTTGTAGGAAGTTTTGATGTTTGCGGGAGACATCAGCTCCAAGCATCATTTCTTGCATCAGCTTTTTTCCTGAATTCCACACCATGCGTCAGCATGGTTTGTTCGTGTATGCCACCCTTTTAGCGGTTCTGTCCGTATCCACATTTACCGCCTAGTACCTCTGCATCGCACTGCTAACGCTTGGGTTCCGCCACCGAAGATAAAAACTACTAAAATTCATGCTCTTTAGTCCGTTTTAAGGGAGAGGCGAGCGAATCTGCGTCTCTACAGTTATTAGTTTGGGGTTTAACCCCCAGGCGGATGGCTGAGGTTGCGTAAACATTTGTGGGTAATTACAGATCCGCTTGGCAAGGGTCGATTTTTAGCCCGCCTGTGATGTATAGTCCGGGCTTGAGGGTGGGGTTAAGTTTGGTATGACACCAAATTCCGCCCGATCTCGCAATCCCAAAACTGTAAAAGCTACGAGCGATCCCAGTAATGCCGCGCCTACTGCTTGGTGTGCTACTGTCAGCGGTTCTACCTGGAGGTGTAATCGGAAAGTAGCGACGCCTAGAGCGATTTGGCATACTAGCAACCAACCCGCCAGATTAGCCAACTGTCGCAGGGTTGGATGTAGTGCTGGCGTGCGCCATGCCATAACTACAACTGCGATAGTTGCAAGGGTTGCCGGAACAACTCCGGCAATATGGCTGTTCATAACAGCACATAATTCTTGCGCTCCAAAGCACTGATGCAGCGCCCACTGAGAACCAACCAGTCCACCCAGCAGGCTTTGCAGATAAACCAAAATGGCAGCACCACAGCCGATCCAGGGCAGTTTGCCAACCGTGCCAGTGCCTTGATACGGTAGCATTGCCATGCCTATGGCTAGCAGGGTGCAGAAAAATAATAGCGCTGTACCCAGGTGTGCGGTGACAATATCAAACCGCAGCAGTTGCGTAACGGTCAGTCCTCCCAATACGCCCTGGAAGACCACCAAAAAGAGTGCGAATGTGGATGCCCAAGGCAGCCAGTTAGGTAGCGATCGCCTATACCACCATGATAATCCTGCGAGCGCGATCGCTCCCAAGCCTATCAACCCCGCATCCAACCTGTGAAACCACTCTAAGAACACTTGAAAATTCATCTGCTTTGAGGGCACCAACTGACCATAGCACAAGGGCCAGTCCGGGCAGGCTAACCCGGCATTCATCACTCGCGTCGCACTGCCTATCGCCATCAAAATCAGCGTCGCCAAGGCCATCCTAAATACAAGGCGCCTCAGCTTGTCAGTGGGGCTGGCCGGGGCAGCGGTGTCCTTCTTTGCACCTGCGACTAGGGAGACATCGCTATGCAGCTTTGCTTCAGGGGCTTCTCCCCCAGCATCCCCCCCCTGGTTATGCAGTACAGATTCAGCCATAAATTGTACCAAGCGCGTCAATTGCAAATCATTGTTAATCAATTTATGAGCATTTGCTCATGCCAGCATCTAGCTAGTTCTATTTACTACATTAACTGGGCTACCTCTACTGGTGTACTGCTTTAGGCATTTCTTCTGATTTCGAGTATATCTATCAAAAGTTACAGACACTTCACAAAAAGTAAAGTTTAGTAATATAAAAGTGGTTCCTGTGCGATCCCCTACAGTCAGCGAGGTTATACCAGCGCGATCCCAAAGAAATAGCTAAGGATATGGAAAGATAGTCAACCTAAAGTCGTTAGCTGCTTTACCGTAGAAAGTAAAAAGAAAGAAGTTGTGCAGGAAATACTAAGAATTTTGTTGTGAACATCCCAAGTAATATAACAACCTTACTGGTCGGCATAGTGCTGACCCTTGTCAGCCTGTGGTACGGTCAAAATCACGGTCTGCTGCCAGTTGCAGCTTCGGAAGAAGCTCCCCTAGTAGATGGACTGTTTAACATGATGATGACCATCTCGACAGGTCTATTCCTGATAGTTCAGGGGACGCTGATCGTTTCTGCGATTAGATTTCGCCGTCGCAAAGACGATAATACAGATGGGCCACCAGTGCATGGCAACGTTCCTTTAGAAATATTGTGGACGGCGATTCCGGCAGTAATCGTATTGGTATTGGCTGTATACAGCTTTGAGGTTTATAACTCGATGGGCGGCCTAGATCCCATGGCCCACTCAGTTGCCCATATGAAGAGCGATAAACACTTTGCCAAAATGCCAGGAGCAGCGATCGCTGCTACGCTGACAGATACCGAAAATATCAATCAGCAGGCTTCAGATGAAGCCATGCAAGACCCGGCTACGGCGGCAGTCCGGAATAAGGAAATTCCTCAGCGACGCGATGCTTCAGATATCGGCGTGACTTCTGGCCGCATTGGCTCCAGCCCAGACAAGCAAGGCACACCTCCAGAATTGGTGGTCAATGTCACTGGCTTGCAATTTGCTTGGCTTTTTACCTACCCTGATACTGGCATCACTACTGGTGAATTGCACGTACCTGCTGGGCGACAGGTGTTATTAAACATAACAGCAAACGATGTCCTCCATGCTTTTTGGGTGCCAGAGTTCCGCCTAAAGCAGGATGCAATTCCGGGGCGGCAAAATGAGCTAGTATTTACACCCAACAGGTTGGGTACATACACAGTAAACTGCGCTGAACTTTGTGGTGCCTACCATGGAGCTATGAAGACACAGGTGGTTGTCGAAACACCTGAAGAGTTTGATAGCTGGGTTAAGGAGCAGCAAGAAGTTGCAAGTAAGGAAGCTTTAGATCAAGCTGTTGCAGTCAACTCAGCCGATAGATCCGCTTCTGAGTTTCTGGCGACCTATGCTGAAGAAATGGGAATTAATTCCACAATGTTAGAGCAGCTCCACACTTCTGGCGATCGCGAGGCTCATCATTAGCTTTTAAATGGAGGGTTGGCAATGCTAACCCTTCACCCAACTCACTACCAGAAGTGAGACAACATTGAAAGATTTTAGATTTTAGATTGGCGATTTTAGATTAAGGATGAATCCAAAATCCAAAATCGAAAACTCAAAATCAAAATCCAAAATCCAAAATCCAAAATTCTATGACACAAGTACAGCTTCAAGAAAATGCCAATGTCCCTGCTCATGGCATGGAACCAGCACAGAGAAATTGGCGAGAATACTTTGGTTTTAGTACCGACCATAAAGTGATCGGGATTCAATACCTGGTCACGACGTTTATTTTCTATCTCATAGGTGGCGTACTAGCAACAGCTGTCCGTACCGAACTGGCAACGCCGGAAAGTGATTTCGTCAGCCCCGAAGTTTACAACAGTCTGTTTACGGTTCACGCCACCATAATGATTTTCTTGTGGATCGTGCCTGCCGGGACTGGGGGATTTGGGAACTTCCTAATTCCTTTGTTAATTGGGGCGAAGGATATGGCGTTCCCCAGGCTGAATGCCGTCGCCTTTTGGATGATTCCCCCAGCAGGACTGTTGCTCCTCGCCAGTTTCTTAGTCGGCGCACCAGGGGCAGGTTGGACATCTTATCCGCCGTTAAGCATAATCAGCGGTAAAGCTGGCGAGGCGATATGGATATTCAGCGTCCTCACCTTGGGTACATCTTCGATTCTGGCAGGCCTGAATTTTCTTGTCACTATTTGGAAGATGCGGATACCAGGGATGGGCTTCAATCAGATGCCTTTGTTCTGCTGGGCGATGTTAGCAACTTCCGCGCTGACGCTGATTGCTACGCCTGTATTGGCAGGGGCGCTGATTCTGCTAGCGTTTGACCTCTTGGTGGGAACTTCATTTTTTAATCCCACAGGTGGAGGCGATCCAATTGTTTATCAGCACTTATTCTGGTTTTATTCGCACCCAGCGGTTTACATAATGATCCTCCCTGTATTTGGGATGATCTCGGAGATTTTGCCAGTACACTCGCGCAAGCCGATATTTGGATATAAAGCGATCGCTTATTCCAGTATCGCCATTAGCTTCTTAGGCTTAATTGTCTGGGCGCACCATATGTTCACCAGCGGCACCCCTGCCTGGCTGCGGATGTTCTTTATGATCACAACCATGATCATTGCCGTGCCTACAGGGATTAAGGTGTTTAGCTGGTTAGCTACCATCTGGGGAGGCAAACTCCGCCTTAACAGCGCCATGCTGTTTGCGATGGGATTTGTGTCTATGTTCGTTATCGGCGGACTCAGCGGCGTTATGGTCGCTGCGGTTCCCTTTGACATCCACGTTCACGACACCTATTTTGTAGTAGCTCACCTGCACTACGTCCTATTTGGCGGCAGCGTGTTTGGCCTTTATTCTGCGATGTACCACTGGTTCCCCAAAATGACAGGCCGGATGATGAACGAAGCCTGGGGTAAGGTACATTTTGCCCTCACCTTGATTGGCTTTAACTTATGCTTCTTGCCCATGCACAAGCTGGGTATGGAAGGTATGCCCCGGCGCGTTGCCCAGTACGACCCCAAATTTGCCGCGATCAATTTGATTGTTTCGATTGGTGCGTACATACTGGCAGTTTCTACCCTGCCATTCTTGGTGAATGCCATCTGGAGTTGGATGTATGGCCCGGAGGCTGGTGATAATCCTTGGCAAGGGCTGACGCTGGAGTGGATGACTACATCGCCACCACCAGTAGAGAACTTTGAATCAGATCCAGTCTTAGCGACAGGGCCATATGACTATGGGTATGGCGATCGCCGCACCCAAGTTGAAGTGCCCCTCTCCGATGCTAAAGACCCCGTTTTGTCGGCTGGCCCTAGTTCCGTCTTGAGGGCTGACCCAGATCCAGCCGTCGCGGCTCATCCCGATGACCGCCAAGGGGAAAGTAAAAATCGCTAGCAGTAGGGTGGGCAATGCCCACCCTACATAATCGTCCAGTTGTTCGCATACTAGAGATTCATGTCAAGTTCAACCGTTGAGCCATCTAAGGCTGCCCTCAATTACCACGCCGCCGAGACAACCTCGGAACACGGTCATCACGCAGAGCATCCCGATCTCCGCGTCACGGGCGTGATCGTGTTTCTGATTGCAGAGAGCATGATCTTTCTCGGTTTGTTTACGGCTTATCTCGCTTTCCGCGCTGTAGCACCAAGTTGGCCGCCAGAGGGAACCGAAAGATTAGAGTTATTGCTGCCGGGAATTAACACCATCATTCTGATATCAAGCAGTTTTGTTATTCACAACGCCGAGACTGCCATTAAAAAGAACGATGTAGCAGGTCTGCGGACATGGTTCCTAATAACTGGGATCATGGGAGCTATTTTCCTGGGCGGCCAGATCTATGAGTACAGCAATCTGCCATTTGGCCTCACAACCAATTTATTTGCCAGCACGTTTTACGTGTTAACTGGCTTTCACGGTCTGCACGTTACTTTTGGTTTAGTTCTGATTGCTGGCGTCCTGTGGCGCAGTCTCAAACAAGGCCATTATTCCAGCGAGAAGCACTTTGGTGTAGAAGCGGCTGAGATTTACTGGCACTTTGTAGATGTCGTGTGGATCATACTGTTCCTGCTGCTTTACATCCTCTAATCTCAGTCGAGTTTTTGATAATTAATAAGCAATGAGAACCCCCCCAAGGGGTTTTTATTTTAATTGCTAAAGTTGATCTATTTCCGTGCCCAACGTTTCCCATTCCACATCAACAACGTCATCCGATTTAGAGACACCAGTTTCATCAGCGGCAGGTAAATATAACTCAGCTTCAATAACAGACTCCTCTTGATTAGAATTGTGATTAATTTCAGGCTGTGCGTTAAGCGCTTGCTTGATATTTTCTAAAGCAACCAAGTTTCGCTTGAGGATTTCTACCATTACTGACTGCTGCTCTAATTGAGTCTGTAGGGCTGTAGCAACTCTACCGCCAACTGCCTTATTAATTAGGGCTTGAAAAGTTAAATTTTCATCGTCGTTTTGCAGAGCTACCTGAGCTTGGTGGTGATAGTTCTTAACTTCAACTATTGCTTGCTCGTGCTGGTGTTGCATTCGCTCAAGCGTTGATACAGCAAGCTTTACAGCATCCCGTGTGTTTAGGATAGACTTCTCTAGAATATCTTCAGAAGTGGGAGCGATCGCGCTCTTTGGTAAGTTGCCGTTGAAGTTATTTGTATTTTCTGTAGGCTGGTCAATTTGAGCCTTAATAGAAGCAGCAGTTTCACTAAGTTCTTGCTTGCGAATAATAGCTTCTCTAGCCAAATCCTCGCGACCTTTTTTCATAGCAATTTCAGCGCGTCGCTGCCATTTATTAACTTCAGCTTGAGTCTTGATATATTGTTGCTCAATAAGTTTTTGGTTAGCCACGGTACCGATAACAAATGGATTCGCGTCAAATATTCCCATAAGTATTTTTCCTTGTGAAATGTTTTATAGAAGCATTATCTATGTTCCAAATCCTTGAACAGCTTTATAAGCTGCTGCACTAGCGATCGCTCCCAACACAGTAGATCGATCCATGCAAATCTCATCCCGTCAACGGTAGCAGAAACACCAGCAGCCGCGATCGCGCCTCCCGCCACATACGCCGCTAGATTTTGCTCTTAAATCGTCTAAACCGCTCTTAGGATAGATTACCTCAGCAACGGCAAGGAGGGCATAAAAATTATTACTTATATAATTAGTATTAACGTGCTTTTGAGCAAACAATGATCTGCGAGTTGTGCGAAAGAGAAGTCCCGCATTTAACAGTACATCACCTGGTTCCGAAACAAAAAACTAAACGTAAAAAGGAACCTCCAGGGCCAACTATTAATATCTGTTCATCCTGCCACAGACAGATTCACAACCTGTTTGATAATACCCGTTTAGCACGGGAACTGAACTCCGTGGAATCGCTTAAAAGCGATCCTCAGATGCATAAGTTTCTGTCTTGGGTTAAAAAGCAAGATCCGGGTAAGCGAATAAAAGCGCATCGGCAAAGAGCATGATTGCCTATGGTGGGCGCTGCCCGCTCTATTTAATAAATATCAGGAATATGCCTTATTAAGCATTAACGAGCAACTATTACTCGTTATCGTTCCAGGCGCTATTCTTGCTGACAACATTACCCACAAATTTGAATAAATACTTATACCATATCAGCCCTAATTTGACATATTCCATATGAGAGTGGAGGGTTTTGGCTTTCGCCTGCTGCTGGTCAAATAAGGTATACAAGGTTAAAGAGTTGTCTTTAAGCTATTGATATAATCTTCTGCTTGTGCATTTCTAGACGTGGGCAGAGAAAATTTTACACTATTGTCTTATAAGGCATTTTTTTGATATTGTGAACTGCCAATATATAGATGTTTTTACCTGCAAATATTGTAATATTAATTACAACTACTGGTAAACTTTTGAATTATCCCTGAAAGTATTGCCATGTTACCCGAAGCAAAAAAACTGGTGGTAACTCAGTTAAAAATTGGCTAAAACATTTTTGGAGTTGCGGCAACTTGATGAATTTTGTTGAAGAGGAAACCCTGATTCCTCAAGGGGAGTATGCGAAAAAATTGCGCCCTTTACTTCCTGACGAAGCTTTTGAACCAGATCCCAGCAAGTTATTAATCTTGGTGATTAATCTGGCTATATTGATTTTAGGCTGGGCGATCGCGTCTAAATTAGATCGTTGGCCTTTATATCTCTTAGTGCTTTATTTACCTTTAGCCCTAGTCATGGGAAATAGCGTCATTGTCTTGCTATTTAGCTCTCATGAACTAATGCACGGAAGCACAATCAGAAACTCTCCTCGTATAATTCGTGCATTCAGCTTGCTAGGGCTAGCTATGTTATGGATGCCACCAACATTATGGAAATCAGTTCATAATCGAGTGCATCATAGTAAAACAAATTCCTTAGCAGATCCCGATCGCAATTATTTGCACGAACAGCCTAATAATTGGGGTAAAGGGATTCAGAATCTATTTGTTCCCTCTGCGGAAGTAAACCCTCTATGGTTAACAGTGGGAATGGCAACAGCCTGGGGAGTGCATACATTTCGGAATCTAACTTCTGTGCTGTTGTTTAATAGTGAATCTGTCGATTACGTCCCTGCGGCGTTTACAGTTAGCGCTAAAGATCGTCGCGCAATATTAGGTGAATTTCTGGCAATCTTTGCAATTCATCTGAGTATAGTGGCATATCTACAATTTGATTTGCTAAAACTCGTGCTGAGTTACTTTCTACCCATTGGAATTGGCTATGCTGGTCTGATATTTTATATCTACACCAATCATATGTTTTGCCGGATGACCAGCATTAACGATCCTCTGATCAACAGTGCTTCTCTACGGGTTCCTAAAATATTCGATCTATTGCATTTGAATTTTTCATACCACACGGAACATCACATCTTCCCTGGAATGAATTCTGAGTATTATCCCTTAGTTCGGGAGTTATTAGAAATTCACTATCCCGGACGGATGAATTTAGTTGATGCTGGAGAGGCGTGGCGCTTGCTGAGGACAACTCCTCGGCATTACATAGATGAAAATACCTTTACAGACTGGTCAGGGGAAAAGTCTGTTACTTGCCCTCTCAGCCAAGAATCTAAAAGCTTAACCCCGAAGGAGATAATTGATAGTAAGTTAGTTTCATCCCTATAGTTATAGGGTTTTAAGTTAATGGTTGATTGTAAATTACAATTAACCATTAATTCGGAAAGTATTTGATTAAGGAGAGGGAGAATTGGCAGTTTTAGCTTTTTGCAATAACTGCTCTGCTGCTGCTTCCCACTGCCTGTTACCCCCAGCTGCATAAAGCTCTTTAGCGTATTTTAAAACTTGCTGAGCATCTGCATATCGGTTTTGGCGTATAAATACTAGCCCAGCTGCGTAATATGCATTAGCATAGTTCGAGTTAGCCTCTGCCGATTTACGGAAGGCGTCTAGAGCGCCGTCTAAGTCTCCCCGCTCTAAAAGAATTGAACCTAAATTGTAATGCGCTTCTGGATATTTAGGGCTAATTTGAATTGATTGCTCAAAGGCTTTTTTCGCTTCATCAAGTTTGCCTTGTTGTAGATAGGCCAAACCTAAATGGTAAGCTGGCTCTGGGGCATTGCGACTTAGCTGCATCGCTTGTTTAAAAGACGCGATCGCTCTCTCGCTTTCTCCCAATTGCGACTGTACTAAACCCATGTTGTAATGGGCTACTCCCATTTTTGGGTCTAATTCTATCGCCCTCCCCAAATAATCCCGCGCTTGTTCTAAATTATTCCCCTCTAGTAAAGCTGCTCCCAAATTTGCATACGCTAAAGCAAAATTAGGGTCAGCCTGCGTTGCTTTATAAAATGCATCTGCTGCTGGCTGCAATTCCCCTTGCTGTCGCAAAGCTAGCCCTAAATTATATTGTGCTGGTGCTAGTCGAGGATCTAGTTGGGTGGCTTGTCGAAAAGCAGCGATCGCATCGGGCAATTTCCCCTGTCCAATCAACTGTAGCCCCTGATTCATCAACTCCTCTGCCGTTTTACTACCACTTTGGGCTATTTCTAACGGCGGCGTTATTCCATTTTGCGTTTTGCTCGTTCCCAGGCTGTGGGGAATGGGATTTTGGATTGCAGATCTTAGACTTTTGCTAACTGGTAGTGTTGCGATCGCTCCTTGTGCAACAACTAGCGTCATGGGCGTAGCAAACAACAGCAAACTAACCCACCCTCTTATCCATCCCTTACGCTGATGCCTTAGTCTAGCCTCTTCGGGAGGAACGTACCTCATCGTGTTGCTTGCCCTAGTCTTTACCATTGTTATTCTTATCTGGGACAAATCGCTTATTTTTTGTAAACAAATACCTCGCTGGGTGTCGAGTTTATTCATATAAATTACCATTAATTCATACTCATTAATTTTACTTAACTTTAAACCAAGTTTGCCTTACAAGAGATTGCAATTTTATTTCAACTAGCTCGATACGCGCTAATCTCACAAACATAGATGGTTAATGTCCATCTAGATGAAGTCATTATTGATCCCGGCAAAATAAATGGGGTCAAGTCGCGTTAATCCTATCTATCTTAAGGGGTGACTTATGAACGAAAAAGTCATTTCAGGCACGCGGAATGTGGCAATTGTTGGCCCGTATCTAAGCGGCAAAACAACATTGCTAGAAAGTTTATTGTTTGTAACAGGTGCGATTACCCGCAAGGGACGCACAAGCGATGGTAACACGGTCGGCGATAGTTCGACTGAGGCACGCGATCGCCATATGAGTGTAGAGGTAGCAGCCGCCTGCACCGATTATGAAGGCGTGCGCTTTACATTTGTAGACTGCCCCGGTTCCGTAGAGTTTGCGGGAGAAACATATAACGCCTTAATAGGCGTTGATGCAGCAATAGTAGTATGCGAACCATCAAGCGATCGCGTCCTCACCCTCGCTCCTCTATTTAAATTCCTCGACGACTGGGAAATCCCGCACCTAGTCTTTATCAACAAAATGGATCGTGTTTGCACTGACGAGACACGTTGCCTTACCAACTTTAAAGAAGTTTTGTACGCCCTCAAAAGCGTCTCCAGCCGACCCATCGTGCCGCACCAATATCCCATTGGTCAAGGCGAACAAATAATCGGCTTTATAGACTTAGTGAGCGAACAAGCTTATCACTATCACCCCGGTGCGCCTGCTGACCCAGTACCGCTTCCAGAGGCTTTAAGAGAGCAGGAACAAGCAGCACGGGCGGAAATGTTAGAGACATTAGCCAATTTTGACGACCACCTGCTAGAAGAACTCTTAGAGGAAATTGAACCACCGCAAGAAGAAATTCTGCAAGACCTGAAAATGGAATTAGGGGCAGACTTAATAGTGCCCGTTTTTATCGGCATTGCCGAGCAAGATTACGGCGTTCGTCCCCTACTACAAGCATTGTTGCGCGAAGCACCAGACCCGACAACTACTGCCGAACGTCGGGGAATAGTCCTCCACGCCGATGCGCCACTGGCTCAAGTAATTAAGACCTATTACACCCCCCAAGGCGGCAAACTTTCTCTAGTGCGAGTATGGCAGGGTACGCTGACTGATGGAATTGTCTTAAATGGCGTCCGCGTCGGTGGGTTGTACCGCATGATGGGTCAACAACAACAGAGCTTAGCTTCTGCTGGTGCTGGTGAAATTGTCGCGCTAGGACGCTTGGAGGGAATTAAAACTGGAGACACCCTAGCAGCCAGCAACGAACAAATAGCGGCGGAGTTACCTAAAGCAGAGAAGGTAATACCAGTTTTTGCCCTAGCGATCGCACCCGAAAAGCGCAACGATGAAGTTAAACTCAGTAGCGCTATAGGCAAATTACTCGAAGAAGACCCCTGTCTGGCTTGGGAACAACACGGCGACACCCACGAAGTCATCCTCTGGGGTCAAGGTGAAATTCACATCCAGGTAGCGCTAGACCGACTGCGACGCAAGTACAACCTGCCAATGGTAACTCACCTGCCGCAAGTTCCCTACAAGGAGACTATCCGCAAATCAAGCTCATCGGTTCACGGGCGCTACAAGCATCAATCGGGCGGTCACGGTCAGTTTGGCGATGTATATCTCGACATTAAGCCTCTGCCGCGCGGTGAAGGTGTCAGCTTCAATCAAACTATTGTAGGGGGCGTGGTTCCGCGCCAGTATATCCCCGGCGTGGAAATAGGCGTGCGGGAGTATCTAGTACACGGCCCCTTGGGTTTCCCTGTAGTCGATGTAGCTGTAACGCTGACGAACGGCTCCTATCACTCGGTAGATAGTTCCGAACAGGCGTTTAAGCAGGCGGCGCGGCTAGCGATGCAAACGGGGATGGCGCAGTGCGAACCAACGCTGCTAGAACCGATTGTTTCTATTGAGGTGTGCGCTCCGGCTGAGTTTACCTCGAAGGTGCTGCAATTGGTTAGCGGTCGTCGCGGGCAAATTCTGGGTTACGAAGGTAAGGCGGATTGGTCGGGTTGGGATTGTGTTTCGGCATATTTACCGCAAGCCGAGATGCATGATTTTATCGTAGAGTTGCGATCGCTCACTATGGGCGTTGGCTTCTTCAACTGGCATTTCGACCATCTTCAAGAAGTCCCCGACAAGCTAGCTGAAAGAGTCCTAGCCACTACCAGCAACGGTAATGGCAAGTAAAAAGTAAAAAGGCAAAAGGAAAATAATCTTTTCTTTTGCCTTTTCTCGTCTGTGCTTCTTCTGCGCCTGGAGCCGTTCAACTTTAGCCAATGCAAAGCTTACAAACTTGGTATATTGTCAAGCGCGAAGAGGGAAATTGCGAAATCCTCCCCAACTCGCAAGTAGAAGGGGAGGAAGAATCAGCTTTTGTAGAGAAATGGGGGCCGTTTCAATCACAACAAGAAGCGATCGCAAAGCGTATTGGCTTAATTCGGGCTGGTAAATGCCAACCCCAGTAAAGGTAAAAAGGCAAAAGAAATATTTTCTTTTGCCTTTTTACTTTTTATTTCTCTGCTGTAGTTCCGCTTTGAGCAATCTTCTGTTTTAGTATGTCCAGAGCCTTCGTGTATTGCGGGTCATTTGCACTACCGATTTTAGTGGTATCGCCCTGCAACTCCTTCCGTTGAGCATCTGTCAGTTCCAGCACCACATCTGGCGGAATTCCCTCTTGGTTTATATCTCGTCCCTTGGGAGTGTAATATTTCGCAATTGTCACCGCCAAACCCGATCCATCTCCCAAGGGGCGCACCGATTGCACCAATCCCTTGCCAAACGTCTTTGTCCCCACCAAAACAGCGCGTTTGTTGTCCTGCAACGCCCCCGATAGAATTTCGCTGGCACTAGCGGAACCACCATCCACCAGCACCACCAAAGGTTTCTTAGTCAGCGGCTTGTGGTTTGCCTGTTGCAGGTCTGTTGTTCCCTGGCGGTCTTTTGTAGAGACAATGGTGCCTTCGTCCAGCCACATCCGGGCTATTTCTATGCTGGCGTAAAGCAAGCCACCTGGGTTAGACCTCAGATCCAAAATATAGCCAGCAACCTTCTGCTTTTCTAGCTTCTCAATTGCCTGACGCATTTCAGCCGTAGCATTGGCGCTAAACTGCTTCAGGCGAATGTAACCAATACCACCCGCCGGACTCTGCTGATACGCTTCGCGCACTGGATGGATCTCAATACGCGCCCGCTTCACCAGATAATCTATTTCTTTACTTTCTCGGAGGATGGTAAGCTTCACTTGCGTTCCCTCTTGCCCGCGAATCAGCTTTACCGCGTCATTGACATCCATCCCATCGGTACTCTTGCCATCAATTTTCGTGACGATATCTTTGGCGAGTATGCCAGCTTTGAAGGCGGGTGTATCCTCAATAGGCGAAATCACTACCAGCTTTTTGGTTTTCTCATCTTTAGCCAACTGGATACCCACGCCGATTAATTCCCCAGAAGTATCAATCTGCATATTCTTGAACTCTTCTGGGTCCATAAAGCGGGTGTAGGGGTCGCCCAATTTCTTGAGCATTTCTCTAATCGCTTTGTAGGCTTCCGGCTTGCTGGTATAGTTTCGCTTGAGATAATCGTTGCGAACCGCCCGCCAATTTACCTTGTTAAACGTTCCATCCACATATTGGCGGTCTATGATTTGCCATACTTCATCGACTAACTCTTTGGGGCTTTCTCGCAAGCTAGCAAGACTCGGAGATATCTGACAGCCCGTGACTGTAACAGCAACGGTCGATAGCAGTACTGCTGTCGCACCGAGAACCAGACCGCGTTTTGTGATTACCATGATCCTTTCAAAAGCCGGATGGAAACTACTGCAAAGTGATTGCGGTATGCTAAACACTGCTTGTATGCGGTATTGACCGACATTTTAGGCAGCTTTTTGCATTTTATGGATTCGCAAGGGCTGGTCCCTTACTGGCGCAACCGCAAACGCCTCTATCGAGTCCGACGCAAAAACGTCCTTCCCGAATGCCAACCCCCAACCCCCAATGGAAGAAGAGAGTTTTGTGATAAATGCCAACTTGAAGGGGGCATTTATCAACTTTCCCCACGATGCCCCAAACGAGCCTCTTTTGACTTGATATCCCTGGCCAAGCTGATGCTTACTCACAGAATCTTTATCTAAGAAGCTAGTTTTAGCGGTGTAAGGCTCGTCAGTTAATTTAACTTCGATTCCAGATAGCGCCACTTTGTATTGTAGCTGCACCATTTTCCGATGGGGAATGCCTGCAAACTTGCGATCGCTTAGTTTATCTATTTCAAGCTGTTGCTTCGCTCTAGTATTGTAACCACTAACTTGCTGCCTTGGTTCCCGCCTTACTACCCGGCCGATAATCAAGTTGCTATTGCAGCCATACTGATAGTTAGCCACTTGTTTAAGGCGGTTCAGAGTAATTTTTTGAACCCGCTTACTGCTTATACGGTTAATACTTAAGAAAGATGGTAGAGCTGCTTTAATTTGGTTAAATACGCGATTTATTGACCTATTTGCTACGGGTCGTTCTACTACTATCATTCTTATGTAACTTAAATTGTTTATAGGCTATTTAAAATCTACATTTTTCGCGCAATGCGGTTAACAAAATATTGCTAGCGCGTTACGCTACTTTTACCTATGTTATACCAGAAAATTGAGTACTAGCCTCTAGGCTAACTCTAGCACAGGCAATGGTAGGAGCAAGTCCACTCATATCTCTATGCACGTACATAGATTTCAAATCCGGATTCGCACAGACTGTTGAGTGCTTAAATTCAAGGTTTTTCAAGTAATTCTCCCAACCTCCTAACCACCCTCATCTGAAGACGGCTGAAGAGGTTGGGTTCAAAAGAAGCAGCTACACTGACTATGGATCTACCCACCGACCATCTGCTTTGATTAAGTTAATCAACTCCTCTACACCTTGAGATTCTGGTACTTTTTTTATTTCCTCTCGACCGCGATATAAAGAAATGTAACCCGGCTGTTTGCCCACATAGCCGTAGTCAGCGTCGGCCATTTCACCAGGGCCATTAACGATGCACCCCATAACCGCTATGTCTAACCCCGTAAGGTGTTTGGTTGCTTCGCGGACTTGGTGCAACACTTCTTCTAAGTTAAATAAGGTACGACCGCAGGAAGGACAGGCGACGTACTCTACCATCGTCTTCCGCAGCCCTAAAGCTTGCAGAATGCTGTAGCAGACTGGAATTTCTTTTTCTGGGGCTTCTGTGAGAGACACGCGAATAGTATCGCCAATGCCATCAGCTAGCAGGGTGGCAATTCCGGCGGTAGACTTGATGCGTCCGTATTCGCCATCTCCTGCCTCAGTTACACCCAAATGCAGGGGGTAGTCCATGCCGTTTTCATCCATGCGCTGTGCCATTAGGCGATAAGCAGCTAGCATGACTGGAACCCGCGAAGCTTTCATTGAGATAACCAAGTTACGGAAGTCGAGGGATTCGCAAATGCGGATGAATTCCAGGGCTGACTCTACCATGCCTTCTGGGGTATCGCCATAAGAAAACAGCATCCTCTCGGCGAGGGAGCCGTGATTGACGCCGATTCGCATAGCTTTACCTTGATCGCGCAGGGAAACGACTAGAGGTTCTAGAGTTTCGCGGATTTTATCGCCAATTTCTTCAAATTCGGCTTGGGTATAGTCCGTGCGAGTTGTGCTGGGTTTCTCAAATACATACAAACCCGGATTAATCCGCACCTTATCAACGTGCTTGGCAACTTCTAGGGCGATTTTCATCCCATTGTGATGCACGTCGGCAACTAGGGGGACGGTTTGGTAAGTTGCAGCCAACTTTTGTTTAATTTCCGCCAAAGCTTTAGCGTGTGCGAGGCTAGGGACGGTTACGCGGACAATTTCGCAGCCGATTTCGTGCAGACGACGAATTCCGGCAACTGAACCATCTATATCTAGGGTGTCTTCGTTAATCATCGACTGCACTACAACGGGGTAGCTGCCGCCAATGGTAACGGAACCCACCTTGACGGGACGGGTTTTGCGCCGCTTGATGGTGGTGTCAAAGGTGGGTTGCTTAGATGCGGTGTTAGGAATCGGCAGAGTTTGCATAACCTGTGAGGTAATTTTTGTAGCGAGTGATGCGGTTGTCTCCTGTTTCTCAGGTTGCCATAGATGGGGCCGTTTGGGTAAGGCGATGCTGCTAGTGCATCTGCTGTCTTTCTGTAGGAGGGCAAAGGATAAGGCGATTAACGCTAACGCTACGGGATATTGGTAAGATTTACATTGTATATTTTGTGTTTAAATTTATATGGAAATTAAGGCGCACATAGGCAAGTGGGGAAACTCTTTAGCTTTTAGAATCCCCAAGCATATTGCCATGTATCTAGAACTTAATGTGAAGGATACTGTTATTTGTAGTGTAGAAGACGGCAAATTGATAATAGAACCAGTACAAAGTCCTCCAGAATATACGTTGGATGAATTGTTAGCTGGATTTATTGAATCTAGCGAAGAAGCCTGTTGGGGTAAAACAGAGGTTGAAGAAATTTGGTGAATTATATTTTCAAGCAGCGCGGTTTTATCGGGTTGAGGTTTTAATACTTTTTTGAGTAATTTTTTAAGTACAAACATCCTTAAATTAAAGAATAATAAAACCTGTCAATAGTAAGTAGATAAGCTTAATTAACATAAGGTGGGCAATGCCCACCCTAGTAATAGATTATTTTATTTACGTTCACTCAGGAAAGTCAGGAATAATCCATTTCGGAGGTTCCGTGAGTTTTTTTCTTCGCGCTTCTTCAGCAATCTCTAGCATCTTATCCAACGAAGTATTATTGATGAAATTTGAGGCTGCTGCTGCATTTTCCTTATTGGGGCATTTGTCGCCTAAAATGCAGCCGTTTACGCAGGCTTCAGCGCAGTTCACAGTAACTTCCATTGTCACCTTCCCTTTCTCTAATTCTCAAGACGGCTAGCAGATGGGTTGCTCGGACACAGGGCAAACAAGCGATCGCTACCACCATTTCACTTTTACAAATTATAATAATATTTCGCCGAGTTATAGCTGTCTTAAGTGCGATCGCTCTGGATAGGAACCTCTACCCAAAGTGATATGCGATCGCGGGCTACCCTATAGCGCTATCACACAGCGATCTTACTCAGCCAAAAGTCGAACCATTCCAGCCCCACATCGAACCCTTAGCATCGGCAAACTCAATATAAATCCGATTTTTGGGCACGCCCAGCGTCTTGTTTATCTGCTGGCAAAACTCCTCACTCATTGTCTTAGTTTGCCCCGAACTCATGTTACCAACGCTCTTAATTTCGATGTAGCAAACTGGATCTACAGTTCCAGCAAAAGTCATAGCAACCCCAGGTTCAAAAGCAGTCATCACGTAAGATTCCGGTTTCCCCAGATGATGCGCCAACATCCCTGAAAGATTTTTAAGCAATCCTTCAACTTCAGCTTTGTCTGGGGCTGTAACAGAAGTTTGAACTTTGATTAGCGGCATAACTTTGTTGCTATATGTTAGTCATTAGTCATTAGTTATTATTCCATCATTCTAATGACCAATGACCGTTAACCACTACAAAATTATTTAGCCACCGTACTGCCAGCCAGTGCTTTCCAGCAACAGAGGTTCGCCCTCTCTGTGGACGCCAGCGCCGATAACTTCACCCACATAAACAGTGTGGTCCCCTTGTTCCACTGCTCCCACAACCTTACACTCAACATAGCCAAGAGTGTCTGAGATTATAGGACAGCCAGTTTGTTCGCCCGGATAGAATTCCACATCCTCAAACTTATTACCAACGCGGCGCTGCGGCTTGAAGAATTTCTGCGCTACTTCTTTTTGTCCTGCTTCCAAGATGCTGAGAGCAAAAACGCCACTGGCTTTAATCATCGCGTGAGACTTGGAATCTTGCTTAACGCAATTCACCACTAAAGGCGGATTAAACGAAGCCTGCATTACCCAACTGGCTGTGAAGCCGTTGACTTCTTCGCCATCTTTTACACCGCAGATATAGAGTCCATGAGGAATCTTACGCAGAATTGTCTTTTTAGCTTGTTCGTCTAGCAAAGCTTTGCCTACCTAATTGATACTACAGTGTTTAAGTTTAGCAATCTTTACAAACCTAAGCATAATGCTTTAGGCAGGCGCACATTGGATTTTATAATTGATAAAAGTACTGAAATCTAAAACCCCCGCTAGTTTTAGACTTAATTTCGGCCTTTGAGAAACAAATCTCTGAAAACTTCCATTATTCCTTATAATCCTTGAATTCCCCAGCATCAAACCACACCCCATAGCACACAGGGCATTTTTCATACAAAGTATTGGAATAGACTACTTGTTCCCAGCTTCCTTGAAACCTCGGGTATTGTATATTGCTCATTACTCAACCTCGGTGCTATTTAAGGCTAGAAGATTAACACCAAGAACACAAGAATTATAAATCGCCATTTTTACAAAAAAAATACTAGAAGCAACCAGCGATCGCCCACCTCAAACCGCAGTTTGCACCAAGCAATATTTTTAGTCTTTAACTCCTCTGGTAAAAATATTTCTAAATCGCTTGATTATTCCTTTTGGTTTGAAGTTGTTTTTGAAATCTTTAAATTCACCTGCATCCAACCAAATACCCTGGCACGCGGGGCATTTTTCATACCAAATACAGTGCTGGTCGATTTCTACCATACGAATCATTTTGGCACTGCATCGCGGGCAATTAATATCGCCTTCTGATTGGTTGAACTCAGTACCAGTTTCAGGGTCGCCAATGTCTAAACTTTCAGAACCTTGAATAGTTTTTAGCTTGTCAGCCTTAAGGGAATCAAACCAAATCCCTTTGCAGTTTAGGCAGCGGTCTACTTCAATACTGGCATAGACTACTTGTTCTAGGCTTTGCTGACATTTTGGGCACTTTATCTCGCTCATAGTGCTTGACATTCACAGCCTGTTTTTAGGTCAGCGTATAGGACGATTTGGGCGAAACAAGTGGGAGTGTTCGGGATCGTAAAGACGCGATCGCGCTTGGCTAGCGTTTACCTCTGCTCCCTTCAATGCTGGACTAATCACATAAAGTGTAGTCCTAATTAAATTCTCCCGTCGAGTTACACTTGCCATCTGATCTAAAGGCACCACCCAAATTTTCTCATCTGGCCAACCCACACGGAAACAAATCGCTACAGGAGTATCGGCTGGGTAGTGTTCCATCAGCTTTGCTTGCGACTCTTCCACCATCCGCGCACTTAGATAAAGGCAAAGGCTGGCTTGATGCGCTGCGAGGGAGGATAACTCTTCAGCCGATGGTACTGCTGAGGCGCGTCCGCTGATGCGCGTGAGGATGATAGTTTGCACCAGTCCGGGGACGGTTAGCTCAACTTTTAGCTTCGCAGCAGCGGCTTGGAAAGCGCTGATTCCGGGTATTACCTCAAAAGGAATCTCCGCTTCCGTTAGAGCTTGCATTTGCTCGTGTATGGCACTGTAGAGACTGAGATCGCCAGAGTGGAGGCGGACGACAGAAAGATGCGATCGCACCTTTTCAATCATCATTGGCAAAATCTCTTCTAACGTTTTATTCGCAGTCCGGATAATCTCGGCATCAGGACGACAAAGCTGCAAAATCTCTATGGGTACAAGCGAATCAGCAAATAATATCGCATCGGCTGCTGCTAGTATTTTCTGCGCCTTGACCGTCAACAAATCTGGATCTCCAGGCCCAGCACCTACAATATAAACCGCTGGTGCTAAAGCTGGAAGCGATTTTGGCAAATCCGATTGGGTAGCAAAGTCAGACACACAATACCTCTTTTGTACAATTGGCTTTTAAAGGTTATACAGCTTATCAGAACTTTTAGGATTTACGGCAGGGTTAAGGCAGCCTAATTCATACTTCATACTTCCTGGTTCATCCGGATGGTGGGACGCGGCTAAAATTTTGGGATTATTGCGAGTATCGTTCCGGATTTTTGCTATTTTCGCAGTAATTAAGAATTGGTAGATGCACCCTGGTTTAGCTCTAGACTCAAGTTCTAGGGCTTTTTTTTTGCGTATTAATGATGTACATCCTCCGCCTTACTACCTCCCTCTGCTTTCAGCGTTGGCGGGTGCAAAGTGGGGATTTGCCAAAAAGAATGTTTATTTCTTGGCAGTATCGTTCCGGATTTCCCTCATTCTCCTAGTAATTAAGAATTGGTAGATGCACCCTGGTTCAGCTCTAGAGGCCAACCTCTAGGGCTTTTTATTTTGGGAAATTTGAAAGATATTTTGCCCCTTAAGTAATGAACATTAGGCTTGTTGAATTTTTTTATTGGCAGTATCGTTCCGGATTTACCCCATTTTATTAGTAAGTAATAATTGGTAGATGCACCCTGGTTAAGCTCTAGAGTTTGGACTCTAGGGCTTTTTATTTTGGTAATTTAATTATGGTTATTGTCTTAATTAATGACTCCTTGACTTGTTCAACACTTTTTATTTCTTGGCAGTATTGTTCCGGATTTTACCCATATTCCTAGTAATTAAGAATTGGTAGATGCACCCTGGTTTAACTCTAGAGTTTGGCTCTAGAGTTTTTTTTTGCAAAAATGCAACCGGGGCTAAAGCTGCGAAAAACATCGCAAGCCATTATAATTCATCGTTTGTTCTGCCTTCTGGATTGCGATCGCTGATGTCTTGGACAACATCGGGCAGAGGGCGACGCAACAGGTAAAGCCACGCCAGACCTATCAACCCCAACGTCATTCCTGTTAAACTCACCAATTGAGCTATCCGTAACGGCCCTAGCATTAGGCTGTCGGTGCGTAATCCCTCAATCCAAACACGTCCGGCGCTATAACCCACCACATAAATCAGAAACAAAGTACCCACCTTGAGGCGCGGCTTACCCCGCAAATCCCGAAAGAACAGGGTAAGCAGTAACCCAAATACCATCAAGTTCCACAGCGACTCATACAGAAATGTGGGATGAAAGTATTCAACATTGGGGTACTCCGGAGGACGGAGCATTCTTTTTTGACCATCGTCTTGGAAAATATACGGCGGAATATACAGTTTCCAAGGCAAGTTAGTCGGACGCCCAAAAGCTTCTGAGTTGAAGAAATTGCCCCAGCGACCAATTGCCTGACCGAGAATCACTGAGGGAGCCGCAAGGTCTGCTAATTGCCAGAAAGAAGCTTTTTGGAGTCGGGCAAAAATTAGCGCTGCCAGCAAGCCCCCCAGTATCGCACCATGAATTGCAATGCCACCTTTCCAGATTGCAAAGACCTCCATAGGCTTTTGGGCGTATTCTTCCCACTGAAACAGCACGTAGTATAAGCGGGCGCTGGGTATAGCACCAACAACGAGCCAGATTGCCAAGTCGCCCAACAAATCTGGATTAACGTTGCGGCGCTTAGCCAGATAAGTGGAAAGGGTGACGCCAATTAACACCGCAGACGCGATTAAAAGGCCGTACCAACGGATGCTTAAAGGCCCAAATTTATAGAGAATCGGGCCAGGAGAAGTAAATTGAAAAGCTAGGGGCAGAGTAAACATCCCCAGCAGCATAGAATTTATTGTCATCCTGATGAGAGGCAGAAAACTCCTCACCCCCTACAGTTAGCTACACGATAGATTGTATGTTGCCTTGGGTTGCTAGGAATGGCGATCGCTATTTTTGGACAGTTTTTAGGTATCTCTCTTTTGTCGGCTTGCTTGGGGACGATTAGTCTGCATCTTGATCAACCTATAGTGCGGACTATCCTGGATTGCCCTCCTATGGCGCGATCGCATCCTTCTTCAGCTTGACGGAAACTGTACCGATCTACAGGATTGTGCGTTTGAGCGATTTATCTACTTTGTCTGGCGGGGGGATATGTAGGCGGGAAAATCTTGAAGCGAGAGCGATCGCTGACCAAATCATCTGCGCCTGAATTTTTGCAAGCTGCTCCCCCCCAAATTCTTCCAACATCAGCGGTTTGCTAAGAGTTTGCCAGAGCAATTCCTGGTTTTTAGCATAAAAATTCTCTTAGGTAGTGTAGGTCAACTGCTTAATTTCTACCCAGACGGGTATAACGCAGCCGATATGATTTATTTTGTTTTGTGCTTTTCTATATTCGCAAGCTTCTAAACACGCCAGCAATTGCAAAAGTAAATTGCTTAGAGCCTGCGATCGCCAAAAAATCTTTAAGCTAGGCGCAAACTGCTGTCGTACAAGACAATCTTGGCCAGGTGATAACTTTAACACCTGGTATTATCTATAAATTTAAAAATTGATAATTTTATAAAAACAAGTTATGAAGTTTTGACTAAGTTAGTAGGAGAATTGTTTAAAAAATTAAAAGCACAAAAAAATCTAACCTGAGAGCGTTAATTATTTTACAAAAATATTAAACTAGCTTAATTAAACCTATTTCTTACATTGCAGACAAAATTGGCGTACCTACTATAACGAAATTTTTCCTCCTGAAAAATACCGAGCGAGATTTTCATCTAGGCATTAATATCAGTAAATTTACTGATATTAATGCTCTTGTCATTAATTAGAAATTAATAATTTAGTCCGTATTAACTGTATAAGAAGACGATAGTGTAATTACTAATGCACATTTAAATAGCAAATAAAGAATGATTGCTGAAAAATTTTTAACAGCAAATAATCATCGCATTTCCTCAACGCGCCTTCCTCGGAGCCTCAGCGCCATTGAAACTTGGGGCTTTGGTCTCACGCCTCATCTCACATGGATTAGTACGGCACCTGCGCTCCACGCGGCTATTGGAACGCAAGCCCTCTTCGTGTGGGTGCCAATAGCGATCGTCAGCTTACTGCTGAACCTACAGGTGAAACGCTTAGGAGAACACTGGCCCGAAGTAGCAGGAGGAACGCCGAATTACACAACTAGGCTACTGAAAAATTATCCAGGGTTGGGACGTTACGGAGCAATCGGTTACTACTTGGGATGGGTCTCCATTCCACCCGTAACCGCTATCGTCCTCACAGATCTTATTAAGTACAACTTAGAGCCTTTAGGTATTGCCTATCCGGAATGGGGTCTAAGAATTGGCTTCACGCTGATCGCTTATATTGTGGCGTTTAGCGGTATCCGCGCCTTGAGTATCCTGCACTTATTCTTCGTTATTCCGGCATTCGGATTTCTACTATTGTTTTGCACTCAAGGCATGGGGTGGTTAGCCTTCTCGCCAAATAGCCCCGGTTTTTTTCCCACCAGTTGGTCAAACCTAAACTTTGAAGACTGGGCAAAGTGGTACTTTATGGCAGCTTATGGAGGCTATGGCTGTGAAACCGCGGCGGTGTTTGTCGCCGATAGCCAACGTCCCAAAGAAACGTTGCGCTTCCTCAAGTTAGCAGGTTGGCTGATTCTGCCAGTACAGTTGGGTGGCTCGTGGGTTCTAATGCGTTTAGCCAGCTCTCCAGGACTTGGCGACAACTCTTTTGTTAACCTCACCGCAGCAGCAACACCCTTTTGGGGGCAGTCCGGTTCATTATTGGTGACGTTACTGCTCGTTTCAAGCACATTGCTAAGTTGTGCTACTACGGTTGCTGTCTCTCCCCGTATTTTGTATCAAATGGCTCAGGACGGACATCTTTCGTCGGTGTTCGCAGTTAGTTCCCGTCGGGGGGTTTTAGAACCGGGCCTCCTATTTACACTTTTACTCAGTATTATTTATCTGATTTGGGGAGATATTGCCCGTATCGTGGTGATATCTGGCACTAGCTGGCTTGCATCCATTATGGTTGTACATCTGGGGCTATGGCTGCGCCGGGGCAGCCCGGAGGTGCGCTGGCCTTGGTTGTCGCTGTGCTTTTTGTTGTTAG
This sequence comes from Microcoleus sp. FACHB-831, assembly GCF_014695585.1. Taxonomy (NCBI): domain Bacteria; kingdom Bacillati; phylum Cyanobacteriota; class Cyanophyceae; order Oscillatoriales; family Microcoleaceae; genus Microcoleus; species Microcoleus sp. FACHB-831. Next base: position 58,159 of record NZ_JACJON010000009.1, read on the forward strand.
AGTCAGTTGTGCTGGTGTTTGGAGGCTTGGGTTGGGGTTGGCAAGATCTGCTAATCGGGCTTCTTTTTCCCATCGGCATTTTAGCGGTGGATGCTGCTATGCGCCGGATATCATTTCCCCCGTTCCATGCAGCGTGGTGGAACCAGCGTTATCGTCAGCGGTCTTCAGTTGAGATTAAAGATTTTGTTGTGCTTCAAATAGTCATCCTGATCGTATTGGTCTGTAGCGGTACCGCTATAGGCTGGATGATTAGGGACAAGTTTGAGCATATCGATAGCAATGCCAACAACAATATATTGGTTGTTTTGCTGATGACCTTGGCATTTGTAGCGATCGCGATCGCCTGTTGGACTACTTTGCCCCAAGTTGCCTCGATCGCCGAAGCAAGAGAACAAGCAGAAAACTTGTTTATTACTGCTCTCGACACCGTTCCAGATACCATTCTCGTCTTAGATGAAAACGGCGCGATCGCCCAAGCTAACCCAGCGGCTGAACTACTTTTTGGCATGAACGCCAAAGATCTATTTGGGCATCGCCTTAATAACTTATTTCCAGGGTTGGCTTCCGATCCTGGTCAGTGGCCCCACACCAGCGAACAGAAATTAACTATTTATTCTGTAGGGGCAATTGATGCATCGCCTTTACTACGCATTATTGAAACGACTATTTCCGAGCGTTCAAATCGGAATCTGCAACAATATATAGTTATTTTGCGCGACATCACAGAACGCAAGCAGGCTGAAGCTCAACTCCAGCAAACTTTGCAGCTAAAGGAAGAACTTGCTGTTACTGCCACAGAGCAAGCCGAAAGATTAGAGAAAACGCTCTATGAATTGCAACAAGCGCAGTCTCAATTAATTCAATCTTTGGAATCGGATAGGATTCTCAAGCACGTTACAGACCAAATCCGCAGTACTTTAGATTCCAAGACGATTCTGCAAACTATCGTCCGAGAAGTGCGACGTTTGCTCAACACAGACCGCGTGGTGATTTACCACTTTAATGGCGGCTGGCAAGGCAAAGTGGTCGTAGAAGAGGTGACAGGTAATTGGAACTCGCTTTTGGGTGAGATGTATGCTGATGAATGCTTTCCCAGCGAACATGCTCTGCTTTATGAAGCCGGACGAGTTAAAAGTGTTAACAACGTAGTTGAATCAGATTTACATCCGTGCCACAAAGAGTTTTTGCAGAATATTCAGGTGCAAGCCAACCTTGTTTTACCAATTCGGATAGATTCTCATTTATGGGGTTTGCTTATTGCCCACGAGTGTGGTGCTACTAGAGTTTGGCAGACAGCTGAAATTGAGTTGTTGCAAAAGTTAGCCGATCGAGCTGCGATCGCCATTCATCAAGCTGAACTCTATCAACACAGCTGCACCGCCGCCCACACAGCGCAGACTCAAGCCCAACATCTAGAAAACGCTTTACAGCAGCTCAAACACACCCAAGCTCAACTTATTCAGACCGAGAAAATGTCTAGTTTGGGTCAATTAGTCGCTGGTGTTGCCCATGAAATAAATAACCCGGTTAATTTTATTTATGGCAATCTAACTCACGTTGATGACTACGCTAACGATTTACTCGATTTAGCTAAACTTTACCAACAGCGCTTTCCATCGGCAGATTTAGAAATACAAAAATTTGTTGAAGAAATTGATCTAGATTTTCTGATTGAAGATCTGCCTAAAACATTAGCCTCAATGAGAATTGGCGCTAAACGCATCCGTGAAATTGTGCTAACTTTGCGTAACTTCTCTCGGCTTGACGAAAGTGAAATGAAATTTGTTAATATTCACGAGGGAATAGATAGCACGCTGTTGATTTTGCACAATCGTATTAAAGATAAACCGGAGCGTCCGGGAATAGAAATTATTAAAAACTATGGCAAATTGCCACAAGTTGAATGTTATGCCGGACAGCTAAATCAGGTGTTTATGAACATTGTGAGCAATGCGATTGATGCTTTAGACAATCACGACAGCGATCGCTCACTAGAAGAAATTAAAAAACATCCCAGTAGCATTACCATCGCCACCCAAGCTTTAGAGAAAAATCGCGTACTTATCAGTATTAAAGATAACGGGCCAGGAATGGCAGATAACGTCAAATCACGGCTATTTGACCCGTTCTTTACAACTAAACCTGTAGGTCAGGGCACAGGTTTAGGATTATCAATCAGCTATGAGATTATTGTCAATAAACACGGCGGTGAGATCAAGTGTTTATCACAGTCAGGGCAGGGTGCAGAATTGTTGATTGAAATACCCGTCCGGAAAATCAGCTAGGTAACAACTTTGGGTAGGCAACGTTGTAGGTATTTCCAATGGCGATCGCTCCTACCCAACGTTACTGCTTAAAACATTCGTTCTCAGGGAAAATACTCAAAAATTTACTCGGGTTTTTAGCAAGTTTAAGAACTTACACGGTTTTCCCAATCCTAAAAATTGGCTAAATGGTGATTAGTATTACAATATCCGATTTAAAAATAATGCTCGATCAGCCTGTCGTCGGCGTGGACAAGAATCAGCACTCAACCATGCGCCTCCCCCGCAGCTTGAGTGCTTTTGAAACTTGGGGCTTCGGTCTCACTGCTCACACCGGATGGATCGCCGTTGCACCGGCCATCCACGCTGCGCTTGGAGTAAATGCTATCTTCGTCTGGTTGCCTGGGACAATTGTGGGGATGCTGCTCAACTTTCAGGTGCAACGCTTAGGCATGCGTTGGCCGGAAATGTCAGGGGGAACGCCCAACTACGCTGCGAGGCTGCTAAAGCACTATCCAGGGCTGGCTCGCTATGTGGCACTCGGATATTTCGTTGGATGGGCATCGGCTCCAGCGGTAATTGCAACTGTTCTCAGCGACTTGATTAAAGCCAACCTAGAACCTTTAGGTATTGCTTGTCCTACATTAGCACTCAACATTGGATTCACCTGTATAGCTTTTGTGGTGGCATTTAGCGGCACCCGCGCTTTAGCTATACTCCATTTATTTTTTCTCATCCCAGCAGTGGGATTCTTACTCACTTTTTGCTTTCAGGGCTTGTGGTGGTTAACTTTTTCACATCACAGCCCTGGGTTTTTCCCCCCTGTAGAGACGAGCCATACAACATCTCTACATTTTGGAGACTGGGCAAAATGGTACTTCATAGGGACTTGGAATCTATACGGCTGTGAAACCACTTCCTCGTTTGTAGCCGATAGCCGACGCCCTAATGAAACTTTGCGGTTTATGACCTTTGCTACTTGGCTAATGCCGCCAGTGTATCTGGGTTTTTCTTGGCTGCTGACGCGGTTGGCTACAGAGCCAGGACTTAGTAATAGCACGTATATTACCTTGCTAGCAGCATCAAAGCCCTTCTGGGGTCAGGCTGGTTCGATGTTAGTGACATTGCTAATTGCCTTCTCCAGCTTTCTTAATTGCGCCACTGCTGTTTGCGTCCTTCCCCGCATCTTGTACCAGCTCTCTTTGGACGGACACTTGTCGCCAGTTTTTGCTGTTGTTTCCAAGCGAGGCGTCTTGGGGCCTGCCCTATTATTTACCTTTTTAATTAGTCTCGCGTGTCTGGTTTGGGGAGATGTTGCCCGTATAGTAATGGTGACGAATACTGGCTACCTAGCCTCCATAATCGGAATCCACCTGGGATTGTGGCTGCGCCGAGGTTTGGCAGAGGTGCGATGGCCTTGGTTATCGTTGGGCTTTTGTATTGTGGGGGCAGTTGTCTTCGTCGTAGGAGGGTTAGCTTGGAGTTGGCAAGATTGGCTGATCGGACTTTTGTTGCCGATTGTCATTTTGGCTATTGATGCTGCTATCCGCCGCATACCGTTTGCGCCATTCCATCCGCGCTGGTGGCAAAAGCATTACAATCCCCAGAATAACGGTAAGTTCAAAGATTTTGTGGCGGTTCAGGTAATCGTACTGATCGTATTGGTCTGTAGCGCTACTAGCATCGGTTGGACGATTGGCGCAAATTTAGGCAGAATCACTGGCGTGCCTAGTGCGGATTTATTAGTGGTTCTGCTAGTAACAATTGCATTTTGTGCTGTAGCGATCGCTTGTTGGACTACTTTACCCCAAGTTGCCTCTATCGCTGAAGCGCGAGAACACGCTGAAACTCTTTTTATGACTGCTCTAGACACCGTTCCAGATACAATTCTGGTGCTAGATCAAAGCGGCGCAATTCGACAAGCTAATCCGGCTGCTGTTGAACTCTTCGAGATGAAGCCAGTTGAGCTAATTGGGCGTCGTCTTAACGAATTTCTTTGTGAGTTGCCCGTCTCACCCGCTGAATGGGAACTTAGGAGCGAACAGACCTTGGCTCAGCGCAAAAAGGGCTTACGCACTATTGAAGCAACGATCTCGCAAAGATCCAATCAAAAGTTGCAAGAATATATTGTGATTTTGCGCGATATCACCTCGCGCAAGCAGTCAGAGGAAGCATTGCAACAATCTGAGAGCCAGTTGAGAGAACAAGCACTAACGCTGGAAGGAACTCTGCAAGATCTCCAACGAACTCAAACCCAATTAATTCAGACTGAGAAAATGTCCAGCCTCGGTCAACTCGTCGCTGGTGTGGCTCACGAAATTAATAACCCAGTTAATTTTATTTATGGCAACATCACCCATGTGGGTGAGTACACCAACGATCTACTCGGTTTAGTCAATTTGTACCAGCAACGCTGTCCGCAAACCGATGTGGAAATTGAAGAGTTTATTGAAGATATAGATCTGGACTTTCTGATCCAGGATCTACCCAAAACTCTGTCTTCAATGAAAGTTGGCGCCGAACGCATCCGCGAGATCGTACTAACTTTGCGTAACTTCTCCAGACTGGATGAATCCGACATGAAACCCGTCAATATTCATGAAGGAATCGATAGCAGCCTGTTGATTTTGCACAATCGTCTTAAGGCTAAACCCGACCGTCCGGGAATTGAGATAGTCAAGGAATATGGCAACTTACCCAAAGTTGAATGTTATGCCGGACAGCTCAATCAAGTATTTATTAATATTATCAGCAATGCGATTGATGCTTTGGAAAAACACGACAAGGAGCGCTCTCTAGAAGCTATTAAAGAGCGCCCCAGCATGATTACTATTCGTACCTTTAGGAGCGATCGCGATCGCGTAATAATCAGCATTCAAGATAATGGGCCAGGAATGACAGATAGTGTCAAATCAAGAGTATTTGACCCTTTCTTCACTACAAAACCTGTAGGTCAGGGTACAGGTCTGGGATTATCAATTAGCTATCAGATTGTCGTAGATAAGCACAGCGGACAGCTAAAGTGTATATCCACATCAGGGCAAGGGACAGAATTCTTGATTGAAATCCCCATCCGACAGTAGAGGGGAAGAGTCCGGAGTCCGAAGTCCGGAGTCCGGAGTCAACCGAGGGCTACTCGAATTAAGGATCAACAATCAACAATTCCCAATTCCCCATTATTATGTCAGCGCTGGTACGGGAATTTGAAGGTGAGGATATAGGGGGAAGCGATCGCATAAAGCAGCTACCCGACGCCGACAATCCGCCGCCACTGTTTCTGACTCCGGATTTAACAGTCTCTCGGCAATAATATCGCCAATCTCTGTAAACTCAGTTGTACCCATTCCTCGCGTTGTCATCGCTGGCGAACCCAAACGCAACCCACTGGTAACAAACGGCGATTCTGGATCGAAAGGAACTGTATTTTTATTAGCAGTAATATTTACGCCGCTAACCAAATGATCCGCCAGTTTTCCGGTCATGCCAATGGAACGCAAATCAACCAACATTAAATGATTGTCGGTGCCGCCAGAGACAATTTTTAAGCCACGTTTGTGCAACTGAGTTGCTAATGCATTGGCATTGTCAATTACTTGACCAGAATATGTTTTAAAAGCTGGTGTCAGCGCTTCGCCAAAAGCAACCGCCTTGGCTGCAATTACATGCTCCAACGGCCCGCCTTGAGTACCGGGGAATACAGCTTTATCTAGCTTCTTACCCAACTCAGCATCCCGGGTTAGAATTAATCCACCTCTAGGCCCGCGTAGGGTTTTGTGTGTCGTTGTAGTGACAACATCGCAGTAAGGGATGGGATTGGGGTGATGACCTGTAGCCACTAAACCAGCAATGTGGGCGATGTCTGCTAACAAATAAGCGCCAACTTCATCGGCGATCGCTCTAAATTTGTCAAAATGAATCGTGCGGGGATAAGCTGAATATCCGCAAATCAGCAACTTGGGACGATTCTGCTTCGCCAGTTCCAGAATTTGGTCATAATCTAGCTGCTCGGTTTCCTTACTGACCCCGTAATGGCAAACCTTGAACCACTTACCCGACACATTTACAGGCGAACCGTGCGTTAAGTGTCCCCCGTGCGACAAATCCATACCCATGATCGTGTCGCCCGGTTCCAACAGCGACAGGAATACGGCAAAATTCGCCTGAGCGCCGGAATGAGGCTGCACGTTGGCACTCGCCGCACCAAATAGCTGCTTGGCGCGGTCAATTGCCAGTTGTTCAACTTTATCGATGAACTCACAGCCGCCGTAATAGCGTTTCCCTGGTAACCCCTCGGCATACTTATTGGTAAGAACCGAGCCTTGTGCAGCCATAACTGCCGCACTTGTAAAGTTTTCACTAGCAATCAGCTCCAGGTGGTCGCGTTGGCGCTGGAGTTCTTCCCCAATAAACTCCGCAACGGCTGGATCGGTCTGGGCGAGAAAGTCTAAATTATTTTTACTCACAGAATCAACACCAACGACAATTTACGCACGCCAAAATTTCCCTGAACCAATTATCTTAACCCCAGTAGCGTTATTAAGCTGCATATCATTTTGCTGAACCTATCCGGGTGCTTGGCTTACAATGATGACAAAGGTATAGAGAGCAACTGGCGGCATAGCAATGTTAGTAATTCTAACGGATGAACACATACTCTCTCCTAAGCAAGTTTGTCAAACCTGCCTATTAGCTGACCAAAGCGGTCAACCACGCTGGCGTGGCGGACAGCTGCGCTGCGGTTATGCAATTGGCAAGTTGAATGAAAATCAACCAGCCCAGTACCAGTGTCAAATGGGTTTTAGGCTGGCTAACATTCAATGAATTGCTATGGTTATGGAGAAAGTGTCAAACAATTTGACGCCTCATTTATAGAAGATGGGGTTAACTAAATCAAAAGCATTTCCAGGCATCATACCTGGCAAATTAAATCGGGAACAGCTTATTTCCTATTAATCTTCACTGACAAAATAGAATCAAACAAATTAACTAGAATTTTCATTTGATGTTAAAACGACAAACGAGCGGAGCCGTAGTTTGTCCTTCTTGTAACCAGACGGTGGATGTAACTGATAAGACGTGCAGCCACTGCGGGCGCAAGAATCCTTCTATGTGGGGCTTCGCAGGAGACTTAACCAGTCTGGGGCGCGACCTGGGCTTTATTAGGATTATAAATTGGGGTTGCATATTACTCTACATTGCCAGTTTGCTTGTTGATATAAGGGGTATTAGAAATGGCAATGTATGGAATTTGCTCTCGCCTAGTTTGGAAAGCTTGTTTTTGTTCGGTGCAAGCGGCTCAATACCTGTTTTTGAAGTAGGTCGATGGTGGACGGTATTCACGGCTGCTTGGTTGCACGGGAGTATCTTGCACATTACATTCAACTTGCTGTGGATACGAGAAATCGCACCATCTGTTGCTCAAGTTTATGGTGCGGCGCGATTGGTAATAATCTATACGGTTTCTGCGATCGCAGGTTCTCTTTTAAGTAGCGCAGCCGCCCATTATTTAGTGGGAGTCCCCAAGATTCTCCAGGGTGCTAACCTAACAGTGGGAGCGTCGGGAGCCTTTTTTGGGTTGTTAGGGGCGTTAGTATCGTATGGACAACTTAGTGGCAGCAGTGCCGTTAAGCAAAAAGCTACAAGTTATGCCGTAGGTATGTTCCTGTTTGGATTTATTATGCCCAATGTTGACAACTGGGGGCACTTGGGTGGTTTCTTGGGTGGATGGGCGATCGCTCGATTAAAGTGGCTATACAATGGCAAACCTGAAGGTCAAAATCATTTATGGGTAGCGATCGCTTGTCTAGCTCTAACCCTCCTCAGCATTATTGCATCTGTCTTGCATGCACTATTCATCCTTGCTGGATAAACTAACTAAAATTGCAAACATAATTAGGAGACTAACTGATGAGTTGGCGCGGGTCTAACACAATTCAAGACAAAATTTTTGCTTGCTTAACATACCTAGTACCTCTAGTGGAAGTGCTGAGGTTTGGCGCTTTTCTATTCGCGCTCCTTCCTCCCTTAGCAGTATTGTTTTCACCCCTGTTTTTCCTATTACCCATCTACGGCTCTTATTGGGGTCTGGTAGCACTAGCGATTTTCTTTGGCCTTTATTTTGGGGTTGTGAGAAATCAAAGCTTAAGTTACTTCCTTCGTTTCCACACGATGCAGGCGCTGCTGCTGGGGATTTTTGCATGGCTGTGTGAGTACTTGTTGCAACTTTTTGGTCTCTCACAACAACTGGTATTCGGGGGTTTCCCCACTGCAAACGATCCAATGGAACTGCTTGTGGCTATCGTCTCTAGCGCCATTTTTATCTTTGTGGTTGGTGGATCGATATATTCGATTTTCCAAGCTTTGCGCGGTGAAACGGCCAAAATTCCCATAATTTCTGACGCTGCTAATTCCCAGGTTTAGAGCGGGTGTAGTTAGTAAAGAACGACAGATTTAACCTATTCTGTCGCTCTCTTAGGACTAGCGTTTTGGCAGATGCCAACATCTGCTTATTTATCCTTACTGCCGCATGGCAACCGTGTTTTCCAGCTTGCCAATGCCTTCAATTTCGACTCGGACGCGATCGCCTACCTGCAACGGCCCCACTCCTTCTGGCGTCCCTGTCAACACCACATCTCCCGGCAACAGTGTCATCACCTGGCTGATATAAGACACTAAAAAATCTGGCGCAAACACCATTTGATCGATCTGCGCTGACTGGAAGGGCTGAGAATTATCATTGACAAAAGTTTGCAAACGTGCAGCAGGACTTATTTCGCGAACAATCCAGGGGCCAAGGGGACAAAAAGTATCAAATCCTTTACCCCGCGTCCATTGACTATCGCGCTTTTGCAGATCGCGTGCGGTGACATCATTGGCAATGGTATAACCCCAGATTTTCCTCCTGGCTTCCTCTGGCGTACAGTCAAAAACGCGATCGCCAATCACAATCGCCAACTCTCCCTCATAATCCACCCGCTGCGATTGTCGCGGGTATAGGATTTCGGCTCCAGCAGCGATAACTGTGGTGGGCGGTTTGAGAAATAGTAATGGCTCTTCGGGTACAGGCGTGCCCATTTCAGCAGCGTGATCGGCATAATTTTTGCCTACGGCGACAACTTTTGAGGGCGCACAGGGAGCTAGCAGTTGGTAACTATCTGGTTCTAACTCTCGTGAAGCAATCTGCCCGTGTAACCAGGGCGGTGCATCCAGTACCTGGACGGCTCTGTTGAGTTGCAGTATCCCGTAGTGGATATGTCCTGTTGAGGTTTTGACTCTGACGTAGCGCTGCGCCATAAGGGAATTGATTTATGTTCGATTAATCTCATGCGAAAGCTGTTTAGAAGTTTAAGATGCCGTTTGCCCTGGTAATTAGCTAGAATTTTGTACTGGTAGGTAGTAAGATTTTAATTCCTTGCTTCTCCAACAGCTGAGAGGTTCGGCTGGTGTAAATAGAGGCGCGATCGCTCGCGTCTTTAGAAGAAGCCTTATTGTCCACAAGGAAATTTGTCCATGAATTACGTTTACGAGACAATGTACATCCTCCGCCCCGATTTGGGAGAGGAATTAGTTACACAGGCGATCGCCAAATACCAGAACCTGGTTAGCGACAACGGAGGAACTGACGTTGAAAGCCAGCATCGCGGTAAGCGCCGTCTGGCTTATGAAATCCAACGCCAACGCGATGGCATCTACATCCAGTTGAACTATAAGGGCAATGGTACCCAAGTAGCTATCTTAGAGCGGGCAATGCGCCTGAGCGAAGAGGTGATTCGCTACTTGACCATTAAACAGGAAGTGCCTAAAGAAGAAGCAACTGAAGAGCAAGAAGTAGCTGAGGTAGAAGCCTAGTTATTTGTGATAGGGGTGGGCATTGCCCACCTTCTTGTTCTGAACTTCTGAATATTTGTTACAAATTGTTTCAAGAGGGCGATCGCAGCGAGCAGTTATTAGTCAAGAGTCATTAGGCATCAGTCGCTCAACACAGGACGATGGCTAAGAAGGTGGGACAGATTGAGTATTGTCCTGACCTAAAGGCAAAAGATGGGAAAAAGGGTGTATGCACCCGCATTGCTCTAAGCTGCGGATCGGTCGTATACTTCGCGATCGCAGTAATATGACAAAGCGGGTATAAGTGAATCTGCCACCCCTATCGCCCGCAAGATCGTGACTGACACTGCTCCTCCAAAAGTTTCGAGCTGGAATCGACAAACCTATCAACGCTTGAAACTAGCGCTGAGTCTTGGTCTGCGTCGTCAAATTTATCTAGCGGTCTGCGATGACTTAATTTTGCGGAACCGGATTGCAAATAGGTTATACGCCGAGTTGGGCCATCCCCAACTGGTTAACATCAACCTAAACCCTCAGCAGCCGAATCCTATTGCTCAGATTGCACAATGGTTCGCCACCCGAAGCATACCCCGCGTCTCTCTGGGCGCTCCCGCATTTCAGATTTTGGGGGTTGAGCTATTAACCAAGCAATCGGCATCCGTACAAGCCTTATTCCTAAGACATCTAGGGGCAATCGAGCGCAGCATGCTTCTTGGCCCAGAGCCAATAAATAACGTTTCCCTGTTGCTCTGGCTGCCCCAACCCTGGTTTCATAGCATCCAGCAGTCAGCCCCTGAGTTTTGGCGCTGGCACACTGGCGTATTTGAATTTGAAGGCGAACCGACACCATTACCGCCGACTCAACGACACAGACCAGAGGTTTCCCTACGAACAGCAGTAGGAGAAGAGACGCCAGTGCGCGGGGAAAACCTAAAGCACATCGTTCCCATTGACCTAGCTGGAGAACGTCGCGATCGCGAACAGAAGGAGGAGATAAAAGAAAGTCAAGAGCAAAGATCTAGGAATCAGGAGTTACAAAATGCTCCTGCTAATACTTCCAGAACTGCTCAAAACCCAGATGAACGCAGCGGCGGGGTAATCCTGCCAGCTTTGCAGGAGATCGACCAATTAGCCAAATCTTCGCCCGATCCCACCGTTTTAGTCGAAGCTTATTTAAAACTGGGAAATCATTATCGCGATCGCGTCGAACAGGGAGACGCCACACCGGAAAACCTGATTACCGCTATCCAAGCCTACGAACGGGCGCTGCAATGTGTAGGAACAGACTACGCACAAGCATCAGACATCCTCAATGACCTGGGCAATCTCTACTGGATGCTCTCGCGCTCTTCCGCCAGTCCCGAAGAGATTCTCTCCTACCTGGAGCAAGGCATTCAAGCGTATCATCTCGCCTTAACTAAGGTAAGTGCAGATGCGTCTCCACTGGCCTACGCGATGATTCAGAATAACTTGGGTGCAGCCTACGGAGATTTAGCCCGCTATCGAGACAGCGCTATTAACTTAGAGCTAGCGGTACAAGCATATCAACAAGCCCTGCGCTATCGCCGACCTCTGATAGAAGGCGAAGATGCAACAGTTGCTATGCGGTATGCTTCAACGCAGAATAATTTGGGCACAGCTTATTGGCATCTAGCCCAGCACCAAGATCCGCACAAAAACCTGAAGTTAGCGATTGACGCCTATAGCGAAGCAGTTTCCTACTATCACCCAGAGCAAGAGCCGATCAACTGGGCGATGATTCAAAATAACCTGGGGACAGCCTACTGGAATCTTGCCCAGTACGAACAGCCAGAAGAATTTTTGCCCAAGGCAATCGAAGCCTACCAGAATGCCCTCAAGTATCGCACCCCAGAGGTGGTTCCTGCCGCCAGCGCTGCCACGCAGAATAACTTAGGTACGGCTTACTGGCATTTGGCTAACTCGTCTCAATCCGACCCTTTGATGCGGCAGGAGTATTTGCGATTGTGTATTATGGCTTACCTTAGCGCGATCGCCCTGGCTCATGGCTTGGCAACAAGTACTCCCCAAGTAGTAGTGAGCTTCGACGTGTTTGCGACTTACAATAATTTGGGACTGGCGCAGTACCAGGTGGCAACGGATAGTCAGTTTTCCTTAGAGAGCAAACAGAAGTCCGCTCATCTGGACGCAGCACTGCACCACCATTTGCTAGCGTTGCAGGGTTTTAGCAACCAAATTAGGAGCGTTGGCACCCCCGTTCCCTTAACCGATAATTACCAAGCAGCGCTAAATTACGTTGTGAGGACGATTCGCACTTTCTACCGCGAAGAAGGCATACAGGGGCAAAGTCGCGCTCTTTCTAAGGTTCCGGGGCAATTTTTGCCGGAAATATTACCAAAACTGTAACCTAGCTGCGCTCATTCACGTTTAGTCAATCCTTATTTGGGGGGATTAGGACATGAGAGCGATCGCGAATAGGGAATTATTTGCTTAAAACTTCAGAATGCATAATTAATAACTCATAATTTTAATAATGGAATCATTTGGCCGTATTGTGCCCCCTACATTGCCTAGCAGCTCCTACCTCGACCTGTTTCCTTTTGAACTGGATGATTTCCAATCCAGAGCGATCGCCGCTCTAGACGCGGGTCGCTCAGTTGTCGTGTGTGCCCCAACAGGATCGGGCAAAACCTTAATTGGCGAGTACGCCATTTACCGCGCCCTCAAGAGGGGGGGCAGGGTATTTTACACAACTCCCCTCAAAGCACTCTCTAACCAGAAATTTCGCGATTTTCGCGATCGCTTTGGAGTCAACCTAGTAGGCTTGCTCACTGGCGATAACTCGATCAACCGAGAAGCGCCAATTCTGGTAATGACAACAGAAATCTTCCGCAATATGCTCTACGGTACGCCCATAGGCGAAGTTGGCACCTCCCTGGTTGGTGTCGAAGCCGTAGTCCTAGATGAGTGCCACTATATGAATGACCGACAGCGTGGCACTGTTTGGGAAGAATCGATTATCTATTGTCCTGCTGACATTCAGCTATTAGCTCTTTCAGCAACAGTAGCCAATAGCGACCAACTAACTGATTGGCTAAATCGGGTTCACGGTGCAACCGAGCTAATATACTCCGACTTTCGACCAGTCCCCCTAAACTTTCACTTCTGCAACCCTAAAGGGCTGTTTCCGCTTCTCGATGACAACCAGAAAAAAATTAACCCGCGCCTAGTAGGGACAAAAAGGCGCAAGCAGGCAGAACAAGGCTCCCGCCAGCGAGAAGAAAGCCCTAGCTTGGGTTTCGTCGTTTCTGCACTGTGGGAACGAGATATGTTACCCGCAATTTATTTCATATTTAGCCGCCGGGGTTGCGATAAAGCCGTCGAGGAAATGGGAGACCTCATCCTCGTGAATCGCGGGGAACGCGAGGTACTTAAGCAGCGAATTGAAGAATTTTTGGCCAAAAATCCGGATGCTGGTTCACCAGGAAGAGTTCAAGCTCTCTTGCGGGGAATTGCTTCTCACCACGCGGGAATTTTACCAGCCTGGAAGGGGTTGGTGGAAGAATTGTTCCAAATGGGTTTGGTTAAGGTCGTGTTTGCTACGGAAACGCTGGCAGCGGGAATTAATATGCCTGCGCGAACAACAGTAATTTCCAGCCTTTCCAAGCGCACCGACGACGGACACCGACTGCTCAAGGCAAGCGAATTCTTGCAAATGGCGGGTAGGGCAGGCCGTCGTGGGATGGATACTGTCGGCCATGTAGTGACATTGCAGACGCCGTTTGAAGGTGCGAAAGAAGCGGCATATTTGGCGACATCCCAGGCTGACCCCTTGGTGAGTCAGTTTACCCCTAGCTACGGCATGGTGCTGAATTTGCTGCAAACGCATACTTTGGAAGAAGCAAGGGATTTGATTGAGAGGAGCTTTGCCCAGTATTTAGCGACACTGTATCTGAAACCGCAAGAACAAGCGATCGCCGATCTAACGGCTGAAGTAGAGCAAATCGAAGCTGATTTAGCAGTTATAGACCCCAAGCAAGTGGCAAGTTATGAAAAACTCTTGGGGAGGCTTAAAGAAGAGCGGCGATTATTAAAAATGCTGGTTGATGACGCCGAAGAAGTAAGAACCTCAGAAACTGCCAAGGCGCTAAATCTTGCTTCACCGGGAACCGTCCTACACTTGAAGGGCAAGCACGTACCTGTTTCGTCGCCGCTACCAGCCGTATTAATAGGAAAAGTACCCGGTCGCGGTCAAGCTCCCTATTTGATTTGCTTGGCACAGGATAATCGGTGGTACGTGGTGACAACAGTGGATGTGGTGGGGTGTTCTTTGGAGGACAGACTGCCCGTTCCCACCAAGGCTTTACCTATTCCTCCAGACGAGCTTAACCTGACTAAAGTAGGCGATCGCAAGCGAGGCGACCCATCTACCGCCGAATTTGCTGCAAGTATTCCTGCATCATACTCGCCCGTAACTGAAGAACCAGAGGTGATGGAGCAATTTCAGCACGTTGAGGCGGTGAAAGCGCTTTTGGATACACATCCAATGCGACAGTGGGGCAATCCCACCACTCTGCTCAAGCGCAATGCCAAGCGCTTGACCTTGTGCCAAGAAATAGCAGAACGCAAAGCCGAACTGCGCGAAATTTGGGCGCATCACTGGCAAGAATTTCTCGACCTTATTGAAATTTTGCAACGCATGGGGGCTTTGGATGGATTAAAGCCCACCCGACTGGGAGAAGCCGCTGCGGCAATTCGGGGCGACAATGAGTTGTGGCTGGGGATGGCGCTGATGTCGGGGGAACTAGATGATTTAGACCCCCATCACTTAGGAGCTGCGTGTGCCGCTTTGCTGACAGAGACGCCCCGCCCCGACAGCTGGACGCGCTATGAGTTATCGCCTCGCGTGTACGAGGGTTTGGGTGGGTTGCGCCCTCTACGTCGCAGTTTGTTCCAGATGCAGCGTCGATATCGGGTTGCGCTGCCAGTATGGTCTGAGGCAAGCTTGGTTAGTTTAGTAGAGCAGTGGGCATTGGGTGTGGAATGGCCGGAATTATGCCGTAACACGAGTTTAGATGAGGGGGATGTAGTGCGGATTTTGCGCCGCACGGTGGATTTCTTATCTCAAATTCCCCACGTACCCGGAATATCAGAGGTGTTGCGTCGCAATGCTATTCGGGCGATTCAGCTAATCGATCGCTTCCCAGTTAATGAGGTTGTTGCTTAAAAATTCAGGGACTTGGATTAATTAAGAATAAAGAATTATAGATGATAAAAATATTTTTTCATTTATAATTCTTTGTTTTTACTATTTAATAGTTGCAGCACACATTAACAGTCTTAAAGACTTAGGGTAAAAGAAGGTAGCTCTGCTTATAAAGCAATAGGGTTTATTTAGGGCTAAAAATCAAAAATTGTGTAGGTTAGGTTGAGGAATAAAATTCAACTATCGTAAGTATTATTTGGGCTTTATTACCGATAAGAGCAACACACAATTATTTTTAGGTGAAATTTATTAATTTATAATCTATAAATTAATAAATTTGTTATTTTTAGAAATTAGTTAATTTATAGTTAAAAAGAGCTGGTTTTGTTTAGGAGCGATCTGTGTTTCAAAGGCGCGTGCAAAACGCAAAAGAAAGAATTTTTTCTGTTATTATAAGTGGTTCATTTTTAGTTTTGCCTTCTTCAGCCAATGCACAAATGTCCCAATTGGGGGTTGTAAGAAGTGGGGAGAATCAGGGGCAATGGTCAGGGATTACGGCACGCTTGCGGGCTAGCGGTGTCGCTTATTGTGTAGTTGATTTGCAACAACTGAAGTCAGCAGCTAATTTGGCAGGGACGCAAGTTTTGTTTTTGCCCAATGTGGAGACGCTGACTGACGTTGAGGTAGGAACGTTACAAGATTGGATGGACAAAGGGGGGCGGACGATAGTTAGCGGTCCGACAGGAACTCTATCAAGTCCTAACGTAAGATCTGCTTTGCGATCGCTCTTTGGGGCATACTGGGGGTTTGCGATCGCAACTCCAACAAACCTGCAACCTAACACAGAGAAGACTATTGAATGGGTAAAAGCAGACGGGCTTGCTGGCTCGGGGATCGGGGGCGCGGTTATTCCCACCGCATTGACCAGTCAAACAGCGGCTTTCTGGAAGTCCGACAACAACAATAGTAATGCCCCAGCTGTGGTGGCGACCGATAAAACCGTATTTTTTGGGTGGCGCTGGGGCATTGATACAGGTTTGTCCGCAGAGGTTGATAGCGGATGGCTGAAGGCGGCGTTGGGTCGCTACGGGCAGGAGAGATTAATCTCAAGCGTACCCCCAACGGGGCCAGAACAGCCTTGCCGCGCTTCTGCTGCTGTTTCTACCCGGCAGGCAGAGGCGGCTAAACCTACTACGGTTGGAGCGAATAGGGCGCTATCGTCTCGTGCCATCTCAACCGCGCCTGCGACTACTAGAAGCAGCGCGGGAGCGAATCAATCTCCAAAAAATCAAGCTATACGTCCGGGTTGGCTAGAATTGCCCAACGCGATCGCGATGGATAAGTTGAAAACTCCAGGCGTACCGATCGTACAGGCAAGCGATCGCGCCTCAACCAGCATTGCGGCTCCGTTGACTGTCGAAAATACTAGACAAGGGGAGCAGAGGGTAATTTCTCAGGCTCCAGTTCCCATTCAAAGCAGCCGCGCTGTTCAATTAGCAGCTCAACAGGTGACACCAACTGAGGTAGAAACCCTGAGATCTACCATCCCGCCTATAACGACTCTTGCACAGAGGAGTTTAGTACAGTCTGTACCCGCGATGCGTCAGGATCTGGAAAATCTCATAGGTAGAGTCGAGAGTGCCTTTATTACCGCCAGCGCCCAAACCAGCACTGAAGAAAAAGGTTTAAGGAACTGGCAAACTTCATCAGCCAGTCCGCAATCGTCAGTTATTAGCAAGGTTCCGGCAACTGAAGCGGCTAGAGCTGGTTTGCAGAAGTTTATCGACTTAGTTGCAGTACAGAATTATAGTGGGGCGCGAGAGCAGTGGACGCAGTTGCGGCGATCGCTATTGCAACAGTATCCCACCAACCGCAAAATTGCCCAGCCGGAGATTCGGGCTATGTGGTTAGACAGAGGCACCATTGTTAGTGCTGGATCGCCAAAAGCTTTGGCACGAATTTTCGATTCTATGGCAGCAGCCGGGATTAATACAGTCTTTTTTGAAACCGTTAACGCTGGCTATCCCATTTACCCCAGTCGCATCGCACCAAAGCAGAATCCTATGGTTCGGGGGTGGGACCCTATGGAGGCGGCTGTCAAGTTAGCCCACGAGCGAGGCATGGAATTGCACGCTTGGGTTTGGGTATTTGCCGCAGGCAACCGCGTACATAATCGTTTGCTCAACCTGCCAGATAATTATCCAGGGCCATTAGTGGAGGCCCATCCAGACTGGGCGGCTTCTGATAAACAGGGGCGCATATTCGATCCGCGTTCGGGGAAAGTGTTTTTAGACCCAGCTAATCCAGAGGTGCGACGCTATCTTTTGGATCTGATAGGGGAAATTGCCCTTAGGTATAAGGTCGATGGCGTCCAGTTGGATTATATTCGCTATCCTTTTCAAGAACCTAGCCTGAACCAGACTTACGGCTACGGGAAGGCGGCTCGTCAACAGTTTAAGCAATTGACAGGGAGAGATCCGATCGCCATTACTGCATCGCAAGCCGACCTGTGGGATAGTTGGACGCAATTTCGCATTTCTCAAATTGATTCTTTTGTCACTGAGGTATCTCAACGCCTGCGTAGCCAACGCTCCGACATTATTTTATCTGCGGCTGTGTTTCCCATGCCCAAACAAGAGCGCTTGTCAAAACTGCAACAAAATTGGGAAACCTGGGCGCTACGCGGCGATATAGATATGTTAGTGCCGATGACTTATGTCTTGGAGGCAAATCAATTGCAGCATATGGCGAGGCCACTTTTTAATGAATCGGCGCTAGCTGCAACTTTGATCTTGCCGTCTGTGAGGCTTTTGAATTTGCCAGATGTTGTGGCGTTCGATCAAATTCAGTTGTTGAGAGATTTGCCAGCAGGCGGTTACGCTTTGTTTGCTTATGAGAATTTCAACGGAAATCTGCAAGGGATTTTCAATCGCACTCAGGGCAAACCGGAAAAAGGTTCTACTTTTGCAGATTTATGTCCTACGAGTTCTGATAGTCAAGATGTTTGTCTGACAACAGAGGCGATTCCTTATCGGCAGCCTTTCCAGGCGGCGGCTAGCCGTTATGCAGTTTTACAAGCTGAATGGAGTTATTTAAAGACTAATAACCAAATTTGGATAAAAGAGCCTGCACTGTCGCAATGGGGGAAAGAAGCACTAGAACTATCAGAGGCGCTAAATCAACTAGCGAGGGAGCCTTCGAGGGAGAAGTTTGCATATGCTACAGCAGCTATGCGGTCTTTCCGGTCTGAATTCCGCAAATGGATGCAGTTGCAAGCAATACAACAGCCATATCAGGTGCAGATGTGGGAAAACCGTTTAGCGACAGTAGAAAGGTTGTTGAAATATGGAGAGCGATCGCGGTTGACTAGGGGGGTAAAAAAGTAAAAAGGCTAGTCTGAAAAATTCTTACAAGGCCTTTTTACTCTCACACCGGGAGGTACGCCAAACTTGCCAACTGGTGTAACCCAGCAGCAAGGTCGTACCCAAGGCAAAAGCCACACCCCTGGGCAACCCAGCAAAAGCAAGGGCTAAACTCCCCACCCACAAAGTCAGAGTGTAGATAAACAAAACTGTTAATCTGTGCGACAGACCTGCTTGCAGCAACCTGTGATGCAAATGGCGTTTATCCGCTGTAAAAGGCGACTTACCGTGTCGCAGCCGCGCCAAAATAACCACTGACATATCCACAATCGGCACAGCCAAAATCAGGTAAGGTACTGTACTCTTTACTAGGCCGATCGCTGCGACACCAGCAAGGGTAAACCCGATAAAATATGCGCCCCCATCGCCCATAAAAATTTGAGCGGGGTTAAAGTTGTAGCGCAGAAATCCCAGAGAGCCACCCGCAAGAGCCGCTGCAATTAGAGCCGCTGCGGGTTGGTGCATGAACAAGCTAACAATCAACATAACTACGGCGGCGATGCCAGAAACGCCAGCTGCCAGACCGTCTAGACCATCAATCCAGTTGATGGCATTTGCCATACCCACCAGCCAAATAATCGTTATTGGCCAGCCGATGGAGTCTGGCAAAGTTACAAGTCCAATTCCGGGAATGGTAAGGAACTCAATTTGCACGCCACTATGCCACGCCCAACTAGCAACGATCGCTTGCATCAGCAGCCGGACAAAAGGCGACAGATTGAATAAGTCGTCTGCAAGGCCGATCAAAAAGAATCCCAGCCCACCTAACGTGACCGCCCAAATCTCTGACTCTTTCTCTGGCGGCAGAACGCCAAAACCTCCCGCATTCCAAACAATCACTAGAGCAATTATGGTGCCTGCAAAGATAGAGACACCTCCCAGCCGTACCATCGGGCGATCGTGGACTTTTCGTTCGTTAGGCTTATCGACACGTCCGCTTTTAAGACCAATTTTTTTAACAACTGGTGTTGTCCAGAGGACAACAAAGCCGGAGATGAGAAAGGCAAGCAAATGGTATAGCTGGGGAGGCATTGCAAATTAGGTAGAATCGTAGACAGTGATAGGTGTCAGCCAGAGTCTACTACAATTTCAATCCCTGAGCCGGGATTTTGACTTTTACTCTCAAATTACAATTTAAATCCCTGATGGATATTCCTACAGCCTAACCGGGCGGGGGTCGCTACAATACCCCATTACCCTCACTTTGTTGTATTGAACGCTGTAACAAAGCAGCATATGAAAACCGCCTTAACTTAAATCACTTCACATCTTGCACTAATCCCTGAGAATGGACTAACGGAAGTTTTGTTTGTCTAGCTGCGGTTTCAATCGCCAGGTCTAAGATGTGGGGTCAAGTTTCATAGGTCTTGCAGAGGTGGTATGTATAGTATTTCCTCAGCGGACAAATGACGATTAAATAAGTCTTCTCAACGTTTCTAACAACACCTCTTGGCTAAAAGTGCCTTTGGTGATGTAAGCATTAGCGCCAGCTTCAGCCCCCCTGCGTTTATCTTCATCGCTGGCTAGAGATGTGACCAAAATTATGGGTAATTCGTTATATTCCTTATGCTGACGAATCCTTGCTGCAAAACCCAATCCATCTAGATTGGGCATTTGCACATCTGAAATCACCGCATCAAAGGAACGGGTTCTTAGTTTGTTGTAGCCGTCCAAACCGTCTACTGCTGTTACTACTTCATAACCCGCACCTTCTAGAATGCGCTTTTCTTGAGTGCGAATGGCGATTGAGTCTTCGGCTAATAAAATAACTGGTTTGCTGTTAACTAATTGCAAGGATGTAGCGTCAGATTGCCTGACCGCTATTGCCGAAAAGGATGCGGCTTGTTTCTGCACCGATTTAATCAAATCAGGGGGGTTTAAGATCGTGCAGACTTCACCTGTGCCGAGTATGGTTGCACCAGCAACATTACGAACCCGCTTCAATAATTTACTCTGGGGTTTAATTACTACATTTTGTTCGTCTAAGAGGGCATCGACAAAGATGCCAAGCCGCTGTTCGCCCAGCATTAGAATAATGCAGGGTTGGGCGTAATCCTCTGCTAATTTTTGGATGATTGAGTCTTGGGGCGATAATTCCAGGAGGTCGGCTAGTCGAGCGACTGATACTGGCTGACCGTCCAGATTTATTGTTTCCCGACCTTCAATAGCAAAAATGTCTTGCTTGGGCACTAGGCGAGTAGTTTGCACGTACTCGACTGGCAAGGCGTAGGAGTTACCTGCCACTTCTACAATCAGTACGTGCGTTGTTGCCAGGGTCGTGCTTAGGAAGATTCGGAAGGTACATCCCTGTCCTGGTATTGATTCAACGAGTATGTTTCCTTTGAGTCGCTCTACGTTTGTGCGAACAACGTCCAACCCGACGCCTCGACCCGAAACTTCGGTAACGAATCCCTGGGTTGAGAAGCCTGGGACAAATATGAGCGAGTGAATTTGCGCTAGTGTCATTGTGGAGAGTTGTTCTTCCCGGCAAATTCCGCGCTTAATTGCTGTCTGTTTAATCTTCTCAAGGTCCAATCCTCGCCCGTCATCGGCAACTTCTATTAAAATGCTGTTGCCATTTTGGGCGGCTTTAATCGAGATGGTGGCTTGAGGGGGCTTGCCTTGTTGTTGGCGTTCTGCGGGTGTCTCGATGCCATGATCTACGCAGTTGCGAAGGATATGCATCAAGGGGTCTTTCATTTCTTCGAGGATGCGCTTGTCGGCTGCGGTTTCTCCACCAGCGATCGCCAGTTCAACTTGTTTGGCTTGGCTTTTGGCTAAATCGCGCACCATTCGGGGAAACAGCTGAAAAATAGTGGAAAGTGGTAGAAGCCTCAGCAATCTAATTCCATCGGATAGCTCCCCGGCGATCGCTTCTAGTCGTTGGCTATCTTCGTAAACTGCGCTTCTTAATTCGTTGAGACGAGCTTCTACTTTCGTGCGACTTTCTTCTGTGCGATGCAAAAAATCTCCTAGCTGTCCTATGGCGATGCTGGACTGCAATGAGGAGCGAACTGAACTTTCCCTCCCAGGCGTTCCTATTGTTTGTACTTCATCAACAAGAAAACGATTGGCAAAGACATCTCTGTTCCACTCTTCCCACATTGCTAAGATTTCCTCAATCTCCGCCAGTCGATGAGCAATGCGAATTTTGGTGACGGTAAGTTCACCTGCTTGAGTCATTAAGCCATCAAGATTGCGCGTTTCGACGCGAATCGTATCGATGCGGTATTCAGAAGATATTTTGCCATCAGGCACCGAGACAGGGGACGGCGAGTGTTTTATTTCAACGTTAAGCGCACTACTGATATTTTCAGTAAACTCGCTTTTCCTTTTTAAACCATTAGTTAATTGAGAATTATTAAGAGAAAATTCAGTATTTATTGTGGCTTCTATAGGTGGAATTGTCTCTTCTATATACTCAATTGCTTCTTCTGTCGGCTCCTGAGTTGACAAGGCTGGTGGCGTCGGCTTGGCTCCCATCAAATGGGCAAGAACGTGAAATGTTTGCACTCCGGAGGCTTGGCCCCCTGTGGTTTCAGTTACCAGTTTACCAATTGCATCTAATCCATAACAGATGCGATCGCATACTTCTGTTGTTACAGGCGTCTCCCCGCGTTTGATGGTTCCTAATATATGTTCTATTTGATGGGTTAGAGTTTCCACATCCCGCACGCCCAGCATTCTGGCATCACCTTTAAGACTGTGGGCTTCGCGCAATAATTCTTCTAGATTAGTAATATCGTTCGGTTCTTTCTCTAAATTCAGCACGCCTTCTTCTAGTTTTTGTAAATGCTCTTCGCTTGAAGCTTTGAACAGATTCCGGAGTTCTTCATCTTCGATAAGCATAATTTCTACTTATTATTTTCTAGTTATTACTTGGTGATTGGACATTCCAATAATTCAAAAATCTTAAACTAAAAAGTATTTAAACCACTGTCTTAAGATTCAGAGCAGCGTCGTTTAATTTCTGGGTAGCAAGTTTAGTTTGACTCATACCGCTGGCGGTTTCTTTTGCTCCTTGATTGAGAGCATTCATAGTATCCACTACTTGTTGAATAGCGATCGCTTGTTGTTGGACATTCAAAGATATTTGTTGACTGCTGAGAACTACATCGTTAATTCCTTCCGCAACTCCGGCGAAGGCTTCTGTCGTTGATTGGGCAATTTTCACCCCGTTCTCTACAGTCTTAGTCCCCTCCTTTGTAATCTTGACAGTTAAATTAATAGCATTCTGAATATCGTTAACTTGGATGTTAATCTTCTGGGCTGATTCTTTACTTTGATCGGCGAGTTTACGAATTTCTGCTGCTACAATGGCAAAGCCTTTGCCATGCGTACCCGCCCGCACAGCTTCCACAGCGGCGTTGAGTGCCAGCATATTGGTTTCGCTGGCTAAGTCACTCACCAAAGTTGATATTTTGGCAATTTCATCAGTATGTTCGCTCAATTGCCAAATTTGTTGCGCGATCGCGCTAACTTTTTCTTTCAAGGCAAACATACCCTCTTGGGTACGTGCTACCGACTCTGTTCCCTGTTTTGCCAGAGTTAAAACTTGCCCTGCACTGACAGCTGATGCAGTAGCAATCTCCGCGCTCGCCCTTGATGATGCCCCCAATTCGTCCATAGCCGTAGTGGTCTCATTCACAGATGTGGCTTGCTGGGTTGCCATACGTTCTTGCTGCTCTACAGTTGAAGCGATTTCGCTAGAGGAAGTAACAATAAGATTAACAACATTAACTATCCGTTTGATGAGTGGCTCGGTTACACAAATGCTTAATATGATAGCGATTATACCGACAACAATTGCGGTCACTAGGGTTCCAAAAAGTATTGTTAGCAGTAGGCTATCGCTGGCTGCAAAGGCAGTTTTTGGATCGGTTTCAATTATTCCTATCCATTTAAATTGGGGTAAACGCTCTAAGTTTTGGATGGGAGCGAGCGCTACTAAAAGCTCCTTCTGTTCAGTTTGACTAAACTTTATCCCCGCAGTTGGCTTTTGTAATGCTTCCATTTGTTTGAATATTGAATATTCTTCCTGCGCTTTTTCACCTATCTTTTTTACTTCCCTAGCGTAGAAAATTATCCCTGATGAATCAATTAGTTGTGAACTATCTCCATTATTATTGAAAACTTCGACCGCCTCTTGTATATATTTCTTGGGTAGCCGCGCACTGATGATAGCAATTGTTTTACCAGTCGTTACATCTTTAACAGGTGCAGCAAACTGAATGAAAAACTCGCCTGTGGATTTTGATAATTCTGGATCTGTGATAACAGGGGCATCGGTTTTGAGAACTTGCTGAAAATAGTTGCGACTTTTTTGATTTACGCTTGCGTCTCCCGATGTTGATTTCACAATTAAGTTACCGTTTATGTCGAAAACAGCAATATTATCATAGACACGGTAAGCATTTACAATGCTATTTAGCACCTGCTGCTTTTGCTGCAAAGAAACGATATTTCTTACCCGCTCATCAGTAATAATAGGCAAATTAGCAAGAACCTGAATATCTGCGTAGCGTTCAAAAATAAAATTGTTTACCCTGTCAGCTAACTGAATAACGCGGCTTTTTTTTGAAGCGATAACTTGTTCTCGAATTAATTGATGCGTGGAGTAATAAGTTAATACACCAGTTAATAACACGGGTATTGTACCTAGAGCGATCGCTAGGACGATTGCCTTAGTTCTCAAACCCCGCCTTTGTGATGAACCTTTGGATAATTTTTTAAACATAACTAGCAGCTAGACGACGGTTTGCAGAGCCAATGCTGCTTCATTTAGTTTTTGCGTTGCTACTTTGGTTTGACTGATGCCGCTAGCGGTTTCTTGCGCCGCTATGTTGAGAGTATTCATCGCCTGCACGACTTGTTGAACCGCGATCGCTTGCTGCGATGCACTTAGCGAAATTTGTTGATTATTCATAACAATGTTGTTGACAGCGGTTACAATACTTTCAACCTTTGTCCCCTGACCCATATCCATAACAGTAGAATTGGCGATCGCTTGGATATCTCCAACCAAATCATTAATCCGTTCTGCTGACTTTTTGCTTTGATCGGCAAGTTTACGAATCTCCCCAGCAACGACGGCAAAACCTTTACCATTTTGTCCGGCTCTCGCCGCCTCGACTGCTGCGTTCAGAGCTAACATATTAGTCTGATTAGCTAATTCGCTGACAACGCCTGAAATACTACCAATTTGCTTTATCTGTTCGCTCAAACGAAAAATCTGTTGGGCGATCGCCCTTGCTCCTGCTGTTGCAGCTTCGGCTTGCTCGGCTGCTAGTCGCGATGAAGCCTCCAATTCATCCATTGTGCTGCTAGTTTGGTTCACAGAAGCTGCCTGTTGGGTTGCAGTGCGTTCTTGTTGCTCTACTGTGGCTGCGATTTCGCTTGAAGAGGTGACAATGCTATTGACGATTTTGCTTATCTTTGCACCCAACGGCTTGGCGATGGTGATGCTGAAGAAAATACCAAAGATAATAGCAGTAAGCGGGCCGATAATCATACCTACCACAACCCAGAAGCCAGTTTGAGACACATCTTTTTCAGCGGCATTATTAGCGGAGGCTCCAAATATTTCGTTGTATTTCGCAACTCCTACAACTGATTCTGTGGCTGCGGTAAATGAGGCGCGTTCTTCATTCGCTGCCAAGTCGTTGAGTTTATCTAGCAGGGCATCTGCTTGTTTTATTATCGCTATTTGAGCCAAATTTGGTGGTTTTTGATTCACAACTTCAGACAGCCTAGCCGCAGGGTCTAAAACATTCAGTCTTGCGAATTGTTGATAAATTTGCATAAATTGTTCGTGGTCTCGCTTCCACCTGTCCCAGTCTTGAAGAAATTTTTTGTAGATTTTTTTTTCCTCTTCGGTTTGTGGAGATGTTTCATATTGTTTAAACCCTTCGTCGATTTGCTGCCAAGCATTTTTAATCCTCTCCAAGTCAACCTGCCGTTTTTCCAAACTCAAGAGCGGATTGAGGAGCGAGCGCTCTGATGACTGTATTTGGGTCTGCCCTTCGTTAATTTTCCACAATCCAGTAACACTAGGTAAAGTATTATTAGCAAGTGTATCGATGTGAGCGCTCAGGCGAGAACTTCCACTCCAGCCCACAATAGCAACGACCAATACAAGTAGCCCCATTAAGATAAATGAGCCGAACAACCGCCCTTGTAAACTTAATTTTTTAAACATAGTGTTAAATAAAGCCTGCTACTAACTACACTAACGTTTTTAGTTGGATAGCAGCTTCGTTGAGGTTCTGAGTGCCAATTTTGGTTTGAGTAATGCCGCTAGCGGTTTCTTTTGCCCCCTGGTTGAGGGCATTCATTGCCTCTATCACCTGCTGAATGGCGATCGCTTGCTGCTTGATATTGAGAGAAATTTGTTGATTGTTCAAAACTACGTTGTTGACAGCATCCCCCACACCAGTAAAGGCTTCAGATGTTTTAGCAGCAATTTTGGCTCCTTCCTCTACTGTCTTTGTGCCTTCATCTGTCACCATGACGGTTAAATTAATAGCATTTTGCACATCAGCAACTAAGGCCCCAATCTTATGAGCTGATGTTTTACTTTGGTCTGCTAGTTTGCGAATTTCTGCTGCTACAACGGCAAAGCCTTTACCATGTTCCCCAGCGCGGACTGCTTCGACTGCTGCATTTAGGGCTAGCATATTGGTTTGGTTGGCTAAATCGCTGACTAGATCGGAGATATTCCCTATCTGATTTGTCTGTTCGGATAGTTTCACTATCTGTTGCGCGATCGCCCCTACTCTCTCTTTCAATATAAACATTCCTTCTAAGGTTTGCCCTACTGCCTGACTCCCTCCATCTGTGAGATTTAGCGCTACTAAGGCTGCGTTTACTGCTGCTTCTGCTTGCTCTGCTGTCGCTCTTGATGACGCTCCTAGCTCATCCATTGTCGTCGTCGTTTCGTTGACCGAGGCTGATTGCTGGCTCGCTGTGCGTTCCTGTTCCTCTACTGTTGCAGCTATTTGTGTCGATGATGATGCGATCGCATTTACTGCTCTATCGATCGTCCCAGCCACCCTCGAATAAATCGCCAAAGCAGCAGCCACAGACAAGACAATTAACAACACTAACCCCACGATTAATGCTGTTATCAGGAACCACAAAGCTTTCTTTGCTTCATTTGTTTCTTTTTCAAGAATTATTTCTTCTGCTTGTATAAATGATTTATTTAATGCATCAAACTCTTTCACAAATTTTGCTCCGGCTCCATTTCCAAAAAGGGTTACTGCTTCAGCTTTTTTTCCGGTTTTTAATAACGCTATCATTTGTTCTGAAAATTTATTATAGTTTTGGACTAACACTAACATTTTCTGCAATCGTTCTCTTTGTTCCCGATCTATTACGGATTTATTTAATGAATTCTGTGTTGTATAAAATGCTTCTAAAGAACTTTGATATTCCTTTAAAAATATCGGATTGTTTATAATAGCGTATCCTCTAAGATTGCGAATCATTCCTTGTGCAGCTACATCCAAAGTAGTTGTTTTTAAAATTACCTTTTGAATTCGTTCTATGTCTTCAAAAATGTGAAATATCTTATTAGAAGTAGTAAATACCAGCCCACTTAGACCTATGTATACAAGCACAGGAACTGCAAACCCCACCAACATTCGGCCTCTCAAAGTTAAATTGGTACTCATAATAATTATTGTTTCTGGTAGTTTATATCACTATCAAATTTATATGTAATTCCATTACATAAAACTAAAACTAAAAAGATGCGAATAATAATTAAACTTCTTCATCAACTATTAGACCTCCTTCAATAATAGTTTTTTGCATATCCAGTATAGCCATCACTTTATCGCCATACCAAGCAGTCCCGCGCAGAAATTTAACATCTTTATTTAGGGAATTTACTGCTGTCGGAACAGGCATAATTTCCGATGGATTCAGGTACATCACATCAAATACTTCATCAACCATTACTCCAGCCACGATATCCTTGATATTTATAATCATTGCTTTAGATGCCGTACTGGGAGCGCTCATCATAAGTGTAATAACGCCACGAATATCGACTAAAGTAACAATCTCACCCCGGATATTCATATTGCCAATAATATGAGGCGGGCAGCAGGGAATGGGTTTTACAATTCTAATATCAATAAACTCGCGGACAAATTCAAGATCGAGTGCAAAGTATTCACCATTTAAACCAATAACCGCTAGCGCCATCAAGCCACTACTTTGTTCGCTCTGAACAGCCACCATTAAATTGGCTGCTCGCCTGCGAAAAATAGTTCTTTCTTCTGTCGTTGCATTAGGACAGAATAGGCGCTGTTGTGTTAAGACAAATTCTGGTGGTTGCGTGTCGGATTCGTCGGCTAACGGAGGATTTGCGATCGCTCCGGTTAATGCTTCAACCAGCTCGGTTCCTCGGAGCAAAGTTTCAGGGTTAAGCAGCATCACAATATCTGACCCGATATTGGCAAGCTGGGTGACTAAACCCCCCTTTGCGCCTGCTTCTCGCCCATAACCCTCGCCTGCGATCGCGTGTGCGTCGAGATTATGAACTTCTCGGACTTCATTGACAATGATACCAATCCTCAATCCACACAACTTGATGACGATTACACTGTCTGTTAAGCAGTATTCTTGCGCTCGATAGCCCAAGCGAATATTCAAATCGGCGATTGGCAAAAATTCTCCCCGGAGATTTAGTACCCCAACAATGTCTTGCGGGTAGTGGTGGACGGGTGTCAGCTCCGGTAGAAAAAAAATCTCCTGTACTGAAAGTGCATCTACACCATAAAGAGAAGAATTCAAACTGAAGATCAGATATGCCCTAGTTTGTGGAGACATTTAGGCTAAATTCTCTAAGCTTTTTTTACCTTGTCTATCAATTCACTAGCTGTCATTCCCAGCCTCGGATCTACCTGTGCCGAACTGGGCAGTCTTTTAAGCAATTCTAATGCTACGCTACGCATTTTTTGAGATTTAGTTATATTTTTTTCTATTTCGTAAATTAAAGCTAATTCCAGATAAGCATAAACAGATGAGGGCACTAAATAAATAATTTTTTTGAGCCAGCTTTTTGCTTGTTCAATATCTCCTTGCTCTTCAGCAATATGGGCTAGCAAGTAGTAAGGTTCGAGAAACGATAGCGAATCTACTTCTAGTGCTTGCTTACAGTAATAAATTGCTTTTTCATACTTGCCTACATTCGCATATATTTGGCTCATCAAATAATAAGCACCACAGTGCTGGGGCTGCTGCTGAAGCAGTTGTTCTGTCTTTTTGAGCGCATCTGCATACTTTTTCTTTTGAAACAAGATTTCTGCTTCCTTAAAAATTGTCTTCAACGTTGCATTATCCGGTTCAGAACGATTAACTGTAGCCTCCTTAGAGATACCCACTATGGCAGGCATGATGGTAGGAGGAGGTGTGAAGTAGCTTGGGAGTGGAGAGGTAGATGATGGGGAGACACTAGCAGAGGCGCGCAGAGGCACAGAAGAAGTTGCCTGTAATTTGTACCCTTTGCCCGCAACTGTTTCTTTTAGCGCAGGCGTGCTTGTATTGCGTTGAGAGGCTTCGCACCGTTGATAGATGACTGATTCTGGAAACGATTTTGCCTTTAATGAACCCAGATTTTCCACAAGCTGAAGTTCAGCATGACCAGTTAGAAGATACCCACCCTCATTAAGAGTATTAGAAAATTTATTTAAAACATTTGAAATTGCTGCCTTGTCAAAATACACAAAAACATTTCTACAAATAATAAGATCCATATTATAAATATTAGAAGAGGCTATGTCTAAGAAGTTAGGATTACTGGGAAATGTATCTTGTCGCAAATTTCCATGCTGGAATGTTACCATTTTGCGAATTTTTTCATTTAATTCCCATCCATTGGGTTTTTTAGTGAAATACCTTCTTTGTATTTCCGAATCTACTAGACGGAACGACCAAGGGCTATAAATTGCTCGTTTTGCCTGACTAATTGACGAAATATTAATGTCAGTACCTAGAATTAAAATATTCCATCTTTCCCAATCAGGTAACAATTCATTAATGAGGATTGCGATGGAATATGCTTCTTCTCCTGTTGAGCATCCTGCGCTCCAAATTCGTAGGGTTTTATCGTGGTTATGCCGCAATATTAATTCTGGTAAAATCAGATTCCGTAGCAGAGAAAAGACTCCGCGATCGCGCAAAAAATAAGTCTCGGATATGGTCAATAGAATTATTAATTCGTTCCACTCTCTATGACTCAAATTAGTATCAGCTTCTAAAAGATGATAATAAGTTTGGGGTACAGATAAGTTGAGTGACTTCATCCGCAACAAAATTTTTGACCCTAAAGCTTCTTTATCTTGTTCGCGGACGTGCAAACCTGTATAAGAAGCAATTAGTCGAATGAAGCAACTCATGAGCGAATCATTCAACTTTCCTATCGATGACACCTATTTATACTCCTTGCGATCGCGGATCGCTTACCCGCAGGGCTAATGCACCTGGCCATATAAACATTATTACCGTTATAGGCACTGGTTTACCCTACGAGACGGTCTAGCGGTTAAAGGTCAATTATGTCAGCCTAAACCTCCAGCTTACAAATTATTTAGTTGACAATCGAGATGCACCAATACCTTTTGTAACGCTGCTGCCTGTCGATAGGCGGGAAAGCTTTAAATTGCCAGCAACAATTTAAGATTAATACTTGAACCAACGGCGGGCTAATACTTTAAATATTTATTAGGAATTGGCATCAAAGGGAATTTCAATCACAAACTCTGCACCCTGCCCCGGTTCTGATATACACTTTAGAATACCACCATGTTTCTCTACCACAATCTGGTAGCTAATAGATAGACCAAGACCTGTCCCCTTGCCCACAGGCTTTGTAGTGAAGAAAGGGTCAAACAGGCACTTGCCAACATCCGGGGCCATTCCAGGCCCGTTGTCGCGAATGCGAATGATTACGGTGTTAGGGTTTTGGATTGGGGACGGCGGCTCGAATGAGGCCGGAGATGGATTTAACTCTGCCTGTACTGGTAAAGACTTAGCAGACAACATATCTACACGATTTAAAACCTCCGTACTAATAGTAATAATCTTGGGTTCGGGGTGATTTTCCAGGGCATCAATCGCATTGCTGAGAATGTTCATAAAAACTTGGTTCAGCTGCCCCGCGTAGCAATCTATGTTGGGTAGATTGCCATACTCCTTGACGATCTCAATTCCCGTGTTAGTACCGTTCGCTTTCAAACGGTGATGGAGAATCAGTAAGGTATTATCGATACCCTCATGAATATCAACTGGTTTTTTTTCTGCTTGATCTAAGCGAGAGAAATTCCTCAAAGACACTACAATTTGGCGTATTCTCTCGGCACCTATGTGCATAGAAGACAGCATTTTTGGTAGGTCTGTAAGCAGAAATTCTAAATCTATATCTTGGGTAAATTCTGCAATATCTGGATGAGGATTGGGGTAGCGCTGTTGATATAGATCTATTAGCTCAAGCAGTTCTTGAATGTAGTTGCTGGTGTGGGTCAGGTTGCCTGTAATGAAATTGACTGGGTTGTTGATTTCATGGGCGATACCTGCCACCATTTGACCAAGACTAGACATTTTCTCTGTCTGGATCAATTGCGATTGCGTCTGCTTGAGATTGTGCAAAGCTATCTCTAGTTGATAAGCCTGGGTTTGAGCTGCCCTAGCTACTGCACGGGTTTGGGCGTAATGTTCTGCTTGGTCAATAGCGATCGCTAGCTGGTCAACAACGGCTTGCAGCAAATCCACTTCGCTGTCTGTCCACACGCGAGGGCCACGACAATGGCTACAAACGATCGCTCCTAGCTGTCCGGCGTGGGTCTTAAGTGGTAACACCAGCTGAGATGTAATATCCAAACGATCCAAAATTTCTTGCTTGTAAGCATCTAATTCGTTCTGACCCTGGGCGACATCGTTAATACGAATTGTCTCCAGATTGCTCATTTTATCAAGCAAGACGCTAACGTATTTAGTCGGCTGCTCGCCCATCAAACTCCCCAGCCTGGAATTGCCCAAACTCTCGTGAGTTACAGTCAGAGCGGGCGACTTTGGATCTAACCAACACCATAGGAAGTGACAGCGATCGATTTGCAGCAAACTCCGGATCTCCTGAACGGCGGTTCCCAGGATGGTATCTAAATCTAGAGAGTTGCGGATTTGGTTCGCAAGGCGGAAAAGCAGGGATTCCCGACGGGAAAGCAGTGCAATTTTTGTCCAAGACCTGTCAATGGCAACGGCGAGCGCGTTGGCTAGCGGTGCAGACAACATATCATTAGCTGCCTCGCTGAATGGTTTCTGTTTGCTCACAGCCATAACGCCCACTAGCCGCTTCTCAACAATCAGAGGATAGCAAGCACTATAACTGTCAGCAATTAGCGAACAGCTTTCAGCTTCAATTCCTTTGTAAAATCGCGTTTCAAAGGCGGGCGCGTTTCTCCGACCGCTATACTGCGTCAGGTAATTTTGATGTGTTTGGGCAACGAAGCCAATCATTGAACCGTCCAGAGGTAGCTGGCGCTTAGAAAACATCTCTTGACCGATTGTGCCCCGTTCGGGATGTCCCGCTAACGCCTGCCGTTCCAAACAGCCCAGGTGTTGGTTAAACGTCCAGATACAGGCATTGCTTGCATCGAGATACTCGATCATTGCGTTTGTGCAAGTTTGGAGGCTTTCGGGTAAAGTCGCGCTCCCGCCGAGGGCACTTCCCACCTCTGCTTCTAGGGAAGAAAGGCGCGATCGCTCCAACAAAGCAGTTTCTGCTTGTTTACGAACTGTAACGTCACGGAAATAAACCGATAAACCATCTTGATAAGGATAAGCTCGCACTTCAAACCACGTTTCTAGCGGCGCATAAAACTCTTCAAAATGAACTGTTACTTGTTGAGAAACTGCTCTGCGATATTCTCGTTCAAAGGTAGAACCATTAAATTCTGGTAATTGCTCCCACAGACACCGATCGAGCAACTCATCTTTGGTTGTAAACAAAAGCTGTTCTGCTCTTGAGTTCAGATAGGTGAATCGCCATTCGGTATCCAGGGTAAAGAAAGCATCGGTGATACTTTCAAGAATGTTTGCGGTTCGCGATCGCTCTGCATCAGCTGCATTTCGCGCCGCCTCAGCCTCAGCCCGTGCCAACTGCTCTCTCTCTAGCAGTTGGATGCTTTCTTCCTCCACCCGCTTGCGATCTGTGATGTCTCGACGAATTGCCACATACTGATGTGGTTTCCCCTCTGCGTTCAAGACGGGCACAATTGTCGTATCCACCCAGTAAAAACTTCCGTCCTTGGCTCGGTTCTTAATTTCACCTTTCCAGACACCACCCCTCGTGATAGTCCCCCACATCTGGCTAAAAAATTCCTGGGGGTGATATCCAGAATTGATGATGCGGTGGTTCTTTCCAATCAATTCTTCTCTAGAGTATTTGGAAATTTGGCAGAAATTATCGTTGGCGTATGTAATCTTTCCCGTGCTATCGGTCATAGCCACAATCGAAGATTGATCCAGTGCAAACTTGATATCTGCTACTTCTTTAATTGACGCTTTCAGCGACGACTCTGCACGCTTGCGATCGTCTATATCTGTGTTTGTCCCGAACCAACTAACGATCCGACCTTCCTCATCGCGCAACGGTAAGGCGCGGCCAAGATGCCAGCGATAGGTTCCGGTCTCTGCACACAGGAGGCGAAATTCGACTTCGTAAGGCTCTCCCGTTGACAGAGACTTGACCCAGCGCTCGATACACTCTGGCACATCGTCAGGATGCACCACATCCTGCCATCCCCAATCGAGCATTTGCTTGCTAGTGCGCCCGAAATAGTCTGTAACTCTCTGGTTAACGTAATCTAGTCCGCCATCTGGCCGCGCCGTCCATACCTGTTGGGGGATGGCTTCGGTCAGGAAACGAAAGCGCTGTTCGCTTTGTCGCAGCGATTCTTCAGCTTGCTTGCGTTCGGTAATGTCGCGGGATGTCACGTGAATTTCTAAAACATTATCGATTTTAGAGTCACGTACTGCGCGGCTGGCGGATTCAAACCAGATATAGCCTCCATCTTTACAGCGGATGCGGTAAGTAATTGTGTGAATATCTGGTGTCTCTATCACTGCTGAGTGAGTTTTGCGGATTTTGGCAATATCTTCTGGATGCACAAACTCATACGCAGAGTGCCCAACTAGCTCTTCAGGAGCATAGCCGAGGATAGTGCGACATGCCGGAGAAGCATAGAGGTAAATTCCTTCTGGATTATGTCGAGATATCAGATCGGTGGAGTTCTCGGCCAACATCCGGAACCGTTCTTCACTCTCGTGCAATGCTTGTTGCGTCGAATCGCGATCGCTGATGTCTCGATTTATTCCCCGATAACCTCTAAATAGCCCCTCTGCATCAAATAATGGCACTGCATTGGTTTCGAGGGCGACTATATGACCCTGTTTGTGGATGTTTGTGTTTTCCAGAAACGAAAATGGCTGTTGTGCAATAACAATCGGGTTAAAGATATTAGCAACGCGAGAAGCTTCTTCCTTGGGCATAAAGTCAAAGGGGGTTTTGCCCAGCACCTCTGATGGTTCATAACCCAATACATCGCTTACTTTTGGGCTGGCATAAGTATATAAACCATTTGCATCTACCTCCCAGACCCAAGCGCTGGTGGTTTCGACTAATTTGCGGAACCTCTGTTCGCTCTTGTGTAACGCCTCGACAGTCTGTTTACGATCGCTGATATCGCGATTTACCCAAATGATGGCAACAAGATGGCCTTGTTCATCGTGCAATGGCACGACAGCTGTGTGCGAGATACCCTCGGTGCTATCCTTGCGGATGAAAGTAACTT
Source organism: Microcoleus sp. FACHB-831 (assembly GCF_014695585.1). NCBI lineage: Bacteria > Bacillati > Cyanobacteriota > Cyanophyceae > Oscillatoriales > Microcoleaceae > Microcoleus > Microcoleus sp. FACHB-831. The sequence continues at coordinate 92,717 of NZ_JACJON010000009.1, forward strand.
CACCAGACCATCCCCCCTCGCGCATCACCGCCTCTATCACTTTGGCTGTCTGCATCGGCGTGTTTTGTAGCGGATGTAAAATTTCCGGGGTCTTGCCTAAAAGTTCGTTTTTTTTATAGCCGAACATACTTTCTGCACCTGGGTTGCAGTCAATAATTTGGCCTAAGATATCTGTCAGGATGACGCCATCATTAATTTTTTCAAATATTAGTGCTTGTCGGCGCATTACTTCCGTTGCGCGATCGCTACCCAACGGCGTATTATCGCGAGCTGCAAGTGTTTGTGTTAATCTCATTAAATTTTTTAAAATTTCCAATTGAGCGATCGCTGCCTTAGCTAACGTCTTAAGTGCTTTTTGTTGTTGAGGGTCTAACTCTCTTGGCATATAGTCCATCACCGTTAAGACGCCCAGCGTCAATCCTCCTCTGGTGACTAAGGGTACACCTGCATAAAATCTAATTTTTGGGTTCGCTCTTAGCAGCGGATTAGTCGCAAACCTGGCATCAGCTAAGGTATCCCTTACTACCATCACCCCTGATGGGTAAGCTTCTGATTGCAGGATTGCATGGAAGGACAAAGCTAGGTATTGGTGAATTGCTGTTGGTGTCAAGCCGAACTTTGACTTGAGCCACCGCCGTTTTGAGTCGATCAGGCTGATTAAAGCAATTGGCGTTTGGCAAATGTAAGCCGCTAGGTGAGCCAGATCGTTGAAGGCTGCTTCAGGAAACGACTTTAGCTGTTGATATCGCCTCAACTCGTGCAGCCGGAGTGCTTCGTAACAAGGTAACGGTGTCATCATAAAGGTTCCCGCTTTTGCACAGCCAGATTTTCCAACATGAAAGCGATCGCTAATATTTCAACTACTCGATCTATACTCCCTCTACACCCGTCTCGTCATTGCCTAAAGACCAACCTGCTAATCAATTGCAATTAATCTATTTTTATACTGCCGCTTTAAATATTAATGGGTTGCTTCTAGTACTAAAAAATTATCCTAAAGCAACGATTCCCAGCCATTAATAGCCGTGCCTCTAAGCAGCCTTACCTACAAACATTTCTTTCCATCCCGACAAAAGCTACCTAGCTCATTGCCTTAGAGCCGCCAACTACAGCTTTGCCCAACTTAACACCACCTCTTACCTATATTGTTCCCAAAAAATTTATATCTATTTACAGAGGCCTTATTCTTTTTTTATGTTATCTAATAAGTACCGCTTTAGCGCCACACCCTGTAATTTGTTGTGGCACTATTTTTGCAAAATTTTTGCTTATACCATGCTTATTACTAAAAATAACATATTATAAAGATTTTTTTATAATATATTCTAAATTTTTGTAACGAACGTGACAGAGAAAATCGTAAAAAAATATTAATAGGCGAGAATTGAAAATTAAAGTGGGACACCCTGAAAGTGTATCTAGCAGACCAGCGATTGTTGTTTCGTTATAGATGCTAAAACCTGAAATTGTAAATTGTGCAGACCTTAATATTTCAGCTTTATAGAGTAAATTAACTGGAATAGAGCCGAATTTATGTAAATTGCGAAATATAAAAGCTAGACTTGTTTGGTGATTATAATTAGCCGTTGTTAAATATATGACCTATAATAACAAGTGATCAAATAATAAAAAATAGTAAATATACTGATAAAACAGGGGTTAGGAATATGAGTTTTGTTTCACCAAATCAACCAATAATTCTTGCAGTAGATGATAGCCCGATAATGCAAGAGATGGTCAAAAGGGCACTAGGAAACGAATATAAAATCATAGTAGCCGATAATGCAGTGGATGCTTTGTCAGTGATTTACCACCAGACAATATCGATTGTATTATTAGATGTTTCCATGCCTGGAGTCGATGGCTTAGAACTTTGTCGCACGATTCGCAGTTTGCCTCAATTTAGCGGACTACCTATAATTATGCTGACCGCCAGAGATGGGGTTTTTGATAAAGTGCAAGGACGCCTTGCTGGTGCAACGGAATACTTGACTAAACCTTTTGATAACGAGCAACTGCGCGGCGTAGTGAGAAATTTTATTGAGTCTAATAATAGTACGACAGAAAGCGTAAAGTATGAATCATAAAAGAAAGAAGACATTAGTTATAAGTAAAAAAATTGAACAAGTGAGGGGTTAAAAGTAGACGAAAAACGGTTATAGAAATCGATTTTTCCAGCAGGGCGATATCCTGAAATATTAGCGAGCTTCATATCAGAAAAACACGTTTTATTTTATAAAAAAGATGGGCGATCGCTTAAAGGCCTTCATCTGTAGAACTGGGTGAGGGAGTGGGGGTTTCAGACTCTACGGGTGGGGGAGTTGATTCCGCGTTCTCAACAGTGAGATTGAGTTTAAAATCAACAGGCTTTGAGGAGTTGGAAACTACCACAAACTCGTAATACCCCGCTTGAGCTAAATTGCCTGACCAAGTTTTTTGCTTCGAGTCTTCTAGCAAAGCTGGAAGGGTGTTGCTTGGTGGATAAATTGAAAGCAAGGTAGAGGGAGAGCCTTGAAGCTGAACTTGCATCGCCTGACCTTCGTTAAGCTGGGCAATGTAAGCAATGCCATCACCAAGTTTAAGAGTACGGCTTACCTCAGTGCTAGTTGTGCCCGGAGCGAAGCGAATTGTTTGTAGAGCAGTTCCAGACTGAGCGGATTTTACATTATCAGCTGCGATCGCGTGCCAAATTTGACCAATTGGTTTATTCAAAAACTCCTGAAAAGTCAAATTCAACCTTTTAGCAGAATAATCTGAACGCAGAGACAAATACTTCGCATCAGTTAGATCGTAAAGAGCGCGGCTGCTCAAATGCAACTTATTCACTTGCTCCTTCCACCGCTGTCGGTCACTCGCACCATAGCTTCCCAAACGCCGACGCGCATCCGAACTCAAGTTTGCCTGCTCCAGATTGCCAAGTAAAGCAGCAGCCGTATTGTCCCGCCGCTCCCGTAAAGGTGCATTTTGGGAACCCGTACCTGGAGTTTGCCCCCTATACTGTGGATTTTGCGCCCAGAAAACTTCATTCACCAAGTCAGTATAAAACTGCTGGCTAATTCCCAGCGCTTGGCGACGCTGCTCTAGTAATTTCTGGCGCTGTTGCTCGTTAGTCGATATCGGCGGTGGCGACTTTTCCACCTCAACAGGCGGAGTAGTTGTAGGTGACGGCGGGATAGTTTCAGGCGGATTTGTCTCTGGCTGCGAGTCGGACTGCAACCAGGTATTCCCAACCACCCAGCCAATAGCGCCAGCAGCGCCAATTATCACTAACACAACTAAAACTTTTCCTAATAAGCCTATAAATGATGATTGGGACTTAGCGCTTGGGGAAGGAATAGTCGGGTTTGGGGAATTACGATTCGGGCTTGCTACCCTGCCTTGCTCTCTTCCGCCTTGATGGGGTTGGGGTTGGGGTTGGGGGTGCGGAGGATTAGAGGCAACGGGGGTACGGTGGGGATGTGGAGCAGGAGCAACGACTGCGGTTGCTTCTGTTGCAACAGGGGGTGGTGGTGGTGGCAGAGTAGGGGATAAATCCGGAGCAGGTTGGTAGGTTTGTAGTGCATCAAGCACTGCACGGGCTGATTGGTAGCGATCGCCCGGTCTGCGCTCTAGCATCTTATCCAAAATTGCCCCCAGATGCTGACTCAAGCTAACTTCCCGCCGCCAGTCCCACAACAGCGTCTGCCCATCAATCAACTCTCTAGGCTCTTTGCATGTAGCCAAAACCAACACAGTTGCTGCCAAAGCGTACAAATCGCTGTGAGGAAATACCACTCCTCTTTGCATTTGCTCGTCGGGAGCATATCCCACCTTTCCCAGTCGAGTCGGCATCGGCATGGTTCCACCGTCTGCACCTGGTTGCTCGTACTGGGATTGCACAGTTGCTGCGACTTGCTTGACGCCCCCAAAGTCAATTAAGACAGGCAACCCGTCAGAATTACGCAGAATTATATTTTCTGGGGAAATATCGCGGTGGATCGCCCCCAGCGAGTGGATGTACTCCAAAACAGGTAGTATTTGGAGCATCAGCAGCTTGACTTCTGACTCTGTAAACCGCAATCCCTGGCGTTTGCGAGATTCGAGCAAGGCACGATAACTTTGACCGTCCACATAGTCTTGTACTAGAAATAGCCGTCCCTTGCCAGAGTTGTTAACGCGAAAAAGCTCTCGAAAACGGGGAATTTGGGGGTGTTGCAACGCATAGAGTACGCCAGCTTCCCGCTCAAATAGCTCTTCGGCTTTTTGCAGGGCGTAAGTTCCTTGAGCTTGTGGGGCAAATTCTTTTAATACACAACGTTCGTTGAACCTGTTGAGGTCTTCTGCTAGATAGGTGCGTCCAAATCCGCCGTGTCCGATTTCGCTGATAAAGCGATAGCGATCGCCCAATATCATCCCCTGAGAGATACCATTATTCTCCTCAGCATTATTGCCCGCAGCAACTTGTAGCTTCTCGCCACAGTGCAGGCAAAAGCGAGTTCCGGTTGGGTTTGCGTGTCCTTTACTGCAATATAGGGGGTTCATCGGCAGAGGATTTTTCCACGAAGGTCTAGCATAGATTCCACAAGTAATTTAGGCTTTACCGAAATTATTTGGCAATATCCGCTTTTTCTCCATGATTACACCTTCCCAGTGCAACAGAACGGCTTGGAGTTCTTCTTTGCGTATATGCTTAGTTAGGTAATCATTCATACCCGTATCTAGGCCTTCCTCTCGATCTTCTTTAATAGCGTTTGCTGTCATGGCAATTGCTACTAGAGCCGTACTTTTATACTTCCCTTGACGGATTTTTTGTTGCAAGATACCATCACTTAAAACTAAGTCATATGCAGTTTTATCTAATATTTTTAATAGTTGGTCTGCATTAATAGCTATGTCAGTTTTATAACCAAGATGCATTTTGGTGTAACGTTAGCAGCTATCTAGTAAAGTTTAGGGCGATCGCGTGGTGGACTAAAGCCGCTCTTTCTCTAGTTTATCTAGCAAATCTGAAGCAACTTCGTACCACTCTTGGCGCAATGCTGCATCCTCTGACCCAGCCGTTAAACTGCGTCCCCGTAATTCTGGGTGTTTGGCATAAAATCGCTTGTTAACTTGGGCATTAAATACAGCTTCGCTAATTCCCAGCGCTTTGCGGCGACTTAATAGTTTATCCGTGCGATTCTTTGATGATGAACTGGTAATAGTTGGGCTGGGTTTTTCCCCAGATTTGGGGATAGAGGCTATGGAATTAATGCGGGCTTTAAGCACGCCCCACGCACCAATTCCTAGAGACACAAGTAACGTCATACCGACAATCGCAGAGACAAATTTACGCAGCCATTTGGGAATCCCAATGGGCGGAACAATTGGTTTAATCGCTTTCTGCTGCTGGTGGACTAGAGGTGGGGGTGCTTGGGGTTTGGGTGCTTGGGGAATGGCTGCTGGAGCAACTACTAGAGTCCGGATCTGTGAGTTGATGTTTTTTTGGGCTGGCGACGGTGACGCTGGCTGTAGCGGTGACAGGGATGGAGTTGGTGCTGGTGTAGGCGTTGGTAATTTAAGGGCTTGAATTACTTCAGCGGCGCTAGAGTAGCGATCGCCTGCTCGATAAGCTACCATTTTCTGCAACACAGTTTGCAGCTTAGGACTGACATTAATTTCCCGTCCCCAGCGCCACGCCGCGTTATAGCTGTCATACAGTTCTTTAGGATTTTTGCCTGTAAGCAATACTAGGCAAGTAACGCCCAAACCGTACAGGTCGCTATTAGTATAAACCTGTCCTCGCAACTGTTCTTCTGGTGCGTATCCGTCCTTACCTATCCGAGTCGTTATAGACAAATTGGTAAATTGACCGATAGCAGAGTTCGCTACTTGTTTGACACCGCCAAAATCGATTAGGACGGGCAAAGCGTCAGAAGTGCGCCGTATCAGGTTATCGGGGGAAATATCGCGGTGAATCACTCCTTGAGAGTGGATATATGACAGCACGGGCAAAATCTGGCTTAGAAGTAGCAATACTTCTGACTCGGTAAAATTGCGAGCGGACTTTAAGAGTTGCAAATAGGTGTCGCCTTCCACATAGTCTTGCACTAGCAAAAGGTATTCATTGCTAGCAAAACTGATTTGCAGCATTTCCCGGAAACGTGGAATTTGAGGGTGCTGGAGATTGTAGAGAGTGCGGGCTTCGCGCTCAAATAACTCCTTAGCTTTTTGCAACTCAGAAGCGCCTTTAACTTGGGGAGCAAATTCCTTAAGAACGCAGCGATCGCTGAAGCGATTAATATCCTCAGCTAAATAGGTGCGGCCAAAGCCACCCTCCCCCAACTGGCGCACAACACGATAGCGCTTATCCACAATTTGTCCGGGGGGAAGAGGTTGTTGGGATATCACTGGTTCAAGACCCTCCCGCAAAATTTGAAAATGTCACAGTCACTTAATTACGCGCTAATCTACCTCTGAATCTAGAATAGCCGAACAACACAGATGTTTCCGAGCTACTGCCGTCTCAAGTAAGCGAACTGCATAGTACATAGGATTTTTTCACGCTCAAAAAGCGTCAGAATGCACAAAGGACTTGTATATATCCAAATTTAAATCTTACAAATGAAATTTAAAGCGCTACTTAATTGGGCAGTAAAGTTGATAGTGGTAATGGCTATTGCCGCCATATACTATAGCGCCGCTAAACTAGGGCTTTTACTGGTTTCCCTACCTGGAAACGTGACCCCAGTCTGGCCGCCATCAGGTATCGCCTTGGCAGCTATTTTACGGCTGGGATATGGGGTTTGGCCTGGTATTTGGCTGGGAGAGTTTTTAGCAGTAAGCACATCGATATCTGGATCGCCAGCTACAGTTATTGCAGTTGCTAGTGCCTGTGCGGTAGGAGATGCCTTAACACCCGTACTGGGCGCTTTCCTGCTAAAGCGATTTGTAGGGCATCACGATTTGCTAGATCGGGCGAGTAGCGTTTTCAAATTTGTGGTGATAGGAGGGTTGCTGATTTGGTTGGTGGCTGCAACTTTCGGCACGACGAGTATGTGTTTGGGCGGTATAGCGCCTTGGTCAGCTTATAAAGATATTTGGTGGACTTGGTGGATGGGGAACGTGGGCGGCGTTCTCGTTTTTACGCCAGCGCTGCTGATTTGGAGCAAGCTGCTAAATAAGTTAAAAGCCAAAATTCTCAAGACGAGAGAAAGAGAAATAGATAGCAGCCCAATTGAAGATGAGGCTTTTGCTCCTTTGCCTATTTCTAAGGTAGCCGAGGGTGCAATCTTGCTCGTGCTTGTGCTTGTTAGCGGTCAGATCGCTTTTGGGGGGGGTTATCCGGTGGCGTATATGCTGATTCCCCTGTTGGTGTGGTCGGCGTTTCGGTTTGGTCAACGCGGTGCGACATTATTAATCGTCATCGTGTCGGCGATCGCTATTTTGGGTACGGTTCACGGTTTTGGGCCGTTCGTGCGCGACTCGCTCAATGAATCTTTAGTTTTATTAGACTCTTTTATTGGTGTCGTTGCTGTAACAACTTTGGTTTTGGCGGCTGTACTCAAGGAACGTCAAATAGTGGAAAAGGCATTGCGACAATCGGAGAGTCAGTTGCGAGAACAATCGTTGAGGATAGAACAAAGCTTGCGAGATCTACAACTTACTCAATCCCAACTTATTCAAAGCGAAAAGCTATCTAGTCTGGGGCAGCTAGTTGCTGGTGTTGCTCACGAAATCAATAACCCGGTTAACTTTATCTACGGCAATCTCATTTATGCCGATCAATATACCCAAGACTTGCTCAAGCTCCTGAATCTCTATCAGCAACAGTATCCCCAACCCGTTCCGGCAATTGAATCACACGCAGAAGCCATTGACCTAGATTTCCTAATTTCAGACCTGCCCAAACTGCTATCTTCTATGAAGATAGGGGCGAATCGCATTCAACAAATAGTTGTATCTTTACGCAATTTCTCCCGTGTAGATGAATCAGAAATGAAATCGGTGGATATTCACGATGGCATAGATAGCACTCTGCTAATCTTACAAAATCGGTTAAAAACAAGGTCAGGTAATCCCACTATTCAGGTCATTAAAGAGTATGGCTGTTTGCCCAAAGTTGAGTGCTATCCAGGACAGCTAAATCAAGTTTTTATGAATTTAATTAGTAATGCCATTGATGCTTTAGAGAGCAGTCATCGGTCGGCGGTTAACGCTCAGTTATCGGCAGACCAAGAACAAACCAATCTTTGTATTCAAATTTGTACTGAACTGCCAGATAGCAATCGAGTTTTGATTCGTATTAAAGATAACGGCCCTGGTATGGCTCTGGATGTGCAAAAAAGGCTTTTCGACCCGTTTTTTACTACAAAGCCGATGGGAAAAGGCACTGGGTTGGGTTTAGCTATTAGTTTCCAGATTGTCGTTGAAAAACATAAGGGCCAATTGAGGTGTAGTTCCACGCCTGGGATGGGTACAGAGTTTGTAGTAGAAGTCCCGATTCGACAGGCGTCGGGGGTTTAAATAAAAAAGGGTTTGCAAGTATAGCCGATGGGCAGACGTTTGTCAGTGTGATGGTGCAGTTGTAACTATATCCGCGATCGCGGCAGAAACCCCGCTAATTGTTGTTAATAGCAAAGTAGGGGTAGCATCAGCGATATTAATAAATATTTATATATAGGGAGCGATTTATATGATATCAGCGTGCCAAAAATCGACTAATAAAATCGCTTACCTAGCACAAGCAAAGGATGTTATGTGTCAAGTTGAGCAAACATACCGCGCCACATTCGAGAGGGCTGCCGTTGGTCTTGCCCATGTAGCCTCTGACGGCCATTGGCTGCGGATAAATCCTAAATTTTGCGATATTCTCGGCTACACCTGTGAGGAACTGCTGGGGTTAGCAAGCCAAGACATCACCCACCCAGAAGATGGCGATGTTGAGATGGCTTATGCGTTACATCTGTTAGCAGGTGAAATACAAACTTACTCGCTAGAGAAGCGCTACATTCGCAAAGATGGTTCCCAAGTCTGGGTTAACCAAACAGTTTCACTTGTGCGCGAGCCTAATGGCGAACCAAAGTATTTTATTTTTCTAGCTAAAGACATAACAGACCGCAAGCTAGCAGAATCAGCATTACAAGAATCTGAGGCAGAAATGAGGGCGCTACTCGCTGCTATGACTGATGTAGTTCTAGTCCTCGATCGGTCGGGACGTTATCTAAAAATTGCACCGACGAATCCAGATCTTTTGTACAAACCCGCTCCAGAGTTGATTGGCAAGACTTTGCACGAAACTTTGCCGCGATCGCAAGCTGATTTATTTCTCGGCTACATTCACCACGCTTTAGAAACCCAGCAGACGCTCGCAGTTCAATATTCAGTACCCATCCAAGAGCGCGAGATTTGGTTCGATGTGAGTATTTCACCCCTGCGCTCAAATTTGGTGATTTGGGTAGCGCGGGATATTAATTCGCGCAAGCAGGCGGAGGAATCGCTGCGAAAAGCTAACGAACAGTTGGAATTCCGAGTAGAGGAACGTACAGTCCAGCTCAAAAATGCGATAACGTCCTTAAGCAACGCATACGCCCAATTACAGAGGGAAATTAGCGATCGCATAATGGCGGAGGAAGCGCTTAAACAGAGCGAGCAAAAATACCGCCATTTGGTAGAAACATCCCAGGACACGATCTGGTCAGTCGATGCTTCTGGGCATTATACGTTCGTAAACCAAGCTGTTAGATATATGTATGGTTACGAACCCCAAGAAATGATCGGGCGTCACTTCAGCGATTTCCAAACACCCGAACAAGTACAAAAGGATAAGCAGGTGGTTGCTCTCATTTCACAGGGGCATTCCTATCTCCAGTACGAAACTACCCATCTGCGTAAGGACGGAACGCCAATTCAACTAAGTTTTAACGCCATAGTATTGCGCGACGAATCAGGTAATATCTTGGGCACAACTGGCACTGGTAGAGATATTACTCATAGCAAAAAAGCTATGCTTGACCTAAAAGATAGTCAAGAACGATTTAAGCTTGCGGTTTCTGCAACTAATGATGGCGTTTGGGATTGGGATTTGAGAACAGGTGGAGTATTTCTTTCCAGCGTATGGATGGAAATACTTGGATATAGTGAAGGTGAAATACCGCACCTATTAACCACATGGTCGGATAGGGTTCATCCAGACGATTTACCCATAACTATTCAACAAATCCAAAACCATCTAGATGGAAATACGCTTGTTTATAACAATATCCATCGCATGAAACACAAAGATGGTCGATGGTTGTGGGTTGAGGCGAAGGGCAAATGCGTGCGTGACGGATCGGGTAAACCTTATAGATTCACGGGTACGATCGCAGATATTAGCGATCGCAAACATTCCGAAGAAGCATTGCGGCAATCGGAAGCTGCACAGGCGGGATTAATCGCTTCTCTACAACAACAAACAACTAGGTTAGAACAAACCTTGCGCGAACTTCAGCAGACGCAATCGCAACTGGTTCAAACCGAAAAAATGTCTAGTTTGGGGCAACTTGTCGCTGGTGTCGCCCACGAAATTAATAACCCTGTTAGTTTTATTTACGGCAACCTTCCCCATATCTGGGAATATGTGGAAGACATACTGGGTTTGATATCTCTTTATCAACAGGAATACCCTAATCCCACACCTGCAATTGTGGATGAAATGGAAGCCATAGACCTAGATTTTTTGAGGACAGATTTACCTAAAATGCTGTCTTCAATGAAAATGGGTGCTTCTCGCATTTGTGAGATTGTGCGTAGCTTGCGAAACTTCTCTCGCCTGGACGAAGCGGCGATGAAAGATGTTGATATTCACGAAGGCATCGATAGCACGCTGATGATTTTGCAAAACCGCATGAAAGCCCAAGCGGATCATCCTGGCATTCAGGTGATTAAAGAATACGGGAAGTTGCCCCCTGTTGAGTGTTTTGCCGGACAACTAAACCAGGTGTTTATGAATCTTATAGGCAATGCAATTGATGCTCTTGATGATGCCATAGGCAAACCAACTTTCTCACCTACAATTACAATTCGCACTTATGTTGTAGAGGGAAATCAGGTAGCGATCGCTATTGCGGATAATGGTAAGGGAATGCCAGAGTCAATACGCAGTCGTCTGTTCGATCCATTTTTTACAACAAAACCAGCAGGTAAAGGTACTGGTTTGGGTTTATCAATTTCTCAGTCAATTGTAGTAGAGAAACATGGTGGTGCATTGAGGTGTAATTCAGCACCAGGACAAGGAACGGAGTTTATTATTCAAGTGCCGATTAACCAGCCAAATCAGGAACCTCCCCACATACTGAGTTAAATCGTAATTGCAGAAATAACAAGATGCAAGATTCACAACGTCAAAAAGCGATCGCAGGGTTTGAATCGTTCCTGAATACACCTTTGCAAACGCGGTTGGAACAATATCGCACAAATCCCCCAGAAGCAAGTGCGATCGCTTTGTTTCATGATGTTGCTGCTACCGTACCAGCTTACAAAGACTTTCTCGCGCAACACAGTATAGATCCTTCCTCTATCCAAACTTTCGAGGATTTCCAAAAACTACCCCTAATTACTAAAGAGAACTATCTGCGACTTCACCCACTCGCAGAGTTTTGTCGCAACGGAAAGCTAGAAAACTGCGACGCGATCGCTGTTTCCTCTGGCTCAACGGGAAAGCCTACATTTTGGCCGCGTTTTTTTACCGATGAACTCCAGATTGCTACACGTTTTGAGCAAATATTCCACGATAGCTTTTATGCCGATACTCGCCGCACTTTAGCCGTCATCTGCTTTACTTTGGGTACTTGGGTAGGCGGAATATTTACGGCGAATTGCTGTCGCTATCTCGCTAGTAAAGGCTACCCGATTGCCGTTATTACTCCCGGAAACAACAAAGAAGAAATATTCCGAGTTGTGCAGGAACTTGGTGAGGGTTTCGATCAAGTTGTACTGTTGGGATATCCGCCATTTATTAAAGATGTTGTTGATAGCGGTATTGCGCGTGGAGTGGAGTGGCAGAAATATCAAATAAAGATGGTTTTTGCTGGGGAAGTCTTTAGCGAAGAGTGGCGCAGTCTAGTTGGTGAAAGAGTTGGTTCGACAAATCAATTTTATGATTCAGCGTCACTGTATGGAACTGCTGATGCAGGTGTTTTAGGTAACGAGACACCGCTGAGTATTTGTATTCGTAGTTTTTTAGCTAATAATCCAGAAGCGGCTAAGGCACTATTTGGAGAATCGCGTCTCCCTACCCTCGTACAATACGATCCCCTCAGCCGCTTTTTTGAAGTTGAAGAAGGCACATTATTATTTTCAGGAGATAACGGTATTCCCCTGGTGCGCTATCACATCGCTGATACTGGCGGCATAATTTCTTATGATGCGATGATTGAGTTTCTTGCACGCTGGGGATTCAACCCCGTAGAAACATTGCAGCAACAGGATGGAAGAGGGATTCATCAGTTGCCTTTCGTTTATGTTTTTGGACGTTCTAACTTTACAGTCTCTTATTTTGGTGCAAATATCTACCCAGAAAATGTGACGGTGGGGTTAGAGCAACCTGTTATCAAAGAGTGGGTAACTGGTAAATTTGTGATGCAAGTTAAGGAAGATCTTGATAAGAATCGATTTCTTTCTGTTGTTGTGGAGTTAGCGCCTGGTGTAGAAGGTAGCGACGAGAAGAGGGAGGCGATCGCGCGCTCTCTCCTCTCCCAATTAAAGCGACTTAATAGCGAATTTGCCAACTATGTCCCCTCCGAATATCAAATGCCACAAATTGCATTAACCCCAACTGGCGATCCAGAATATTTCCCCATTGGCGTCAAGCATCGCTACACCCGGCAGTAGTTACTCGTGTTACTCGTTACTCGTTCCCAGGTTCCAGCCTGGGAACGAGAGAATAATTTCACAACTTCGTCCCCCATTCATGCATGGCTTCGATAATTGGTTTCAAAGTTTCTCCTAATGGCGTTAAAGAATATTCTACTTTAGGAGGAATTTGCAAATAGACCTCGCGATGAATAATTCCGTCTTGCTCCATTTCTCTGAGCTGCTGCGTTAACATCTTCTGGGTAATTCCCTCTAAGGCTCGTTGCAACTCACCAAAACGTCTTACTTCTGACCATAGCTCCCTTACAATCAAAAGCTTCCATCGTCCGCTAATTGCCTTCAATGCGATTTCCGCAGGACAAGTTTTTCTATTGTAATTATCGCTGTCTTCTACTTGGTAAGCAGGCGTAGGGGGGGTTTGAGCTTCCATAGTATCTTTTTGGGTACTATCTTACTTTAAAGTGCATACTTTACATAATATACTTTGACTTTCTAAAGTAGAAATATACAAAAATAACAGCCAACAGAAAAACCAGGAGTATAAAGATGAATCCACCAATTATTGCAGACAATAAACCTGTTGTTTTGGAACTAGAAGCTGGTACTTACTATTGGTGTAGTTGCGGACAATCTGCAAATGCGCCTTACTGCGATGGTTCTCATAAAGATAGTGGATTTACTCCTTTAAAGTTCACCCTTGAGGAAACTAAAAAAGTTGCTTTATGTCAATGCAAACATACAAGCAATGCACCTTTCTGTGACGGAGCGCATATCAATTTGTAAGGAAACAAACTCGTTCGCGGGCTATTGCTTGGAAACGGTTAAGACGAAGACTAATATCTCGCTGCATTAAACCTAAAACTATATCAATAGGAGAAACAATGATTACACTACGAAAATCTGAAGATAGAGGCCATGCTAATCATGGCTGGCTTAATTCCTACCATACATTTTCATTCGCTAACTATTACGATACCGCTCACATGGGATTTAGAGATCTGCGAGTGATTAACGAAGACAGAGTGAAAGAGGGTAATGGTTTTGGGGCGCACTCTCACAGGGATATGGAAATCATTTCCTACGTGCTAGAAGGTGCTTTGGAGCATAAAGATAGCATGGGTAACAGTTCCATAATTCGTCCTGGTGAGGTACAAATTATGAGCGCTGGTACAGGTGTTACTCACAGCGAATATAATCATTCTGAAAGCGATACGGTGCATTTTCTGCAAATTTGGATTCTACCAAATGGAAAAGGATTGCAACCTAGATACGATCAGAAAATGTATTCCGATGAGGAAAAGCACGGGAAATTGCGCCTGATTGTTTCCCAAGATGGTAGAGATGGCTCTGTTAGCATCAATCAAGATGTTAATCTCTACGCTACAAAGCTAGAAGCTGGGCAAAAAATTGACAGCGCGATCGTCCCTAATCGTCATGCTTGGGTGCAAGTTATCCAAGGCCAAATTACTCTAAATGATGTGGTGCTTCACACTGGTGATGGTGCAGCAGTAAGCGACGAAAGTAATCTGGTTATGGAAGCAAAAGAAGCCGCAGAAATTTTGTTATTTGATTTGGCGTAATCGTCAAATATTTTATCCTTCAAGGAGGCTAAACCATGATTCCGGTTACTGGTCTTAACCATGCGGTTCTTTACGTGCGCGAGTTAAATCGTTCAGTTGATTTCTATAAATCAGTTTTTGCGGTTATTTCCGGGGTGCTAGCGACCATGGAGCCAGCAAATCAATCTATGCTCAAGATCCAGATGGGATGGAGTTTGAAATTACCTGGCAAATTCCCCGAAAATACTGGGGAGAATTTGAAGATCGGGCAGTAGTTGCGCCGCTAAAGTTGCAAGATGAAATGCAGCGTTATGGCGCGGAAGAATTGGCAATTAGTAATTAAATAGTAAGGTGGGCATTGCCCACCTTACTACTAAATATTTCCATAAACGGGAATAGCAGCACCTCGCACATCTTTAGCGGCTTCTGAGGCTAGGAAGCAAATCACTTGTGCTAGAGATTCAGGTTGTACCCACTTGGATGCATTTTCTGCACCCATTGATTCACGATTGGTAGGGGTGTCAATTATGCTGGGTAGAACGACATTAGCTGTAATATTAGTGCCTTTAGTTTCGTCAGCGATCGCCTGCGTTAACGCCACAACGCCAGCTTTAGAAGCACAGTAAGCGGCTAACTGTCCTGTTGGTTCCACAGCGCCACGCGAACCGACGGTGACAATGCGCCCGTAGCCATTTTCTAACATTTTTTTTAGGCTATGTTTGCAAACTAAAAAAGTCGTATTTAAATTTAAGTCAAAGTCGCGTTTCCAATCTGAGAAACTATACTCGTGAGTGTTACCCATGGCAAAACCACCCACGAGATGAATTAATACATCCACTCTTTCCATGCGGGCGATCGCATTCTGTACCGAACCTTCATCCGTAAGATTAGCAGGGATAAACTGAATACGATCAAAATCCTCTGGTGACACAAAAGCCTTGAGGCGTTCTACTTGTAGAGAAGTGTGATAAGGAATGGTGACTTCTGCACCTTGAGCTAGAACGGCTGGGGTGACGCCCAAACCAAGCCCACCAGTACCGCCTGTCAGTAAAACTCGCTTGCCTTTCATTGATTTTATCTCCTGTTGAATATTATCTTCAAATAGACTGGCATCAGAGGGATAATCTAATCAAGTCAATCTCATTGGATCGGCAATGCAAATCACCCAATGTCTTCATGCAGCTATTCTGGTTTCTGATTTGGATCGAGCAGAACACTTCTACGGCGCTGTAATAGGATTACCCAAAGTAGAGCGATCGCTTAAATTTCCTGGTGCGTGGTACCAAGTCGGCTCGTTCCAGATCCACCTAATTGTCGCAGACTCTATACCATCCGATCTGGTAGACGCACAAAAGTTAGGACGCAACCGACATTTAGCATTTTCAGTTGATAACTTGGAAGCTGCAAAAAATCAATTGCTAACTCACAATTTCCCCATACAAATGAGCGCTTCTGGTCGCGCTGCTTTATTCACCCAAGACCCCGATGGCAATATCATCGAATTGAACGAAGTATGAGCTTTTTGTGCAACGTCCTTCTTTGTCCTTTGTCCTTGGTATGCTTGTTTGTTGCCAATGACAAATGAAAAATGAAAATTATTGCTTATTTGTATAGCGACCCTCTATTAGAATCGGCACCTTCCCCAGATGTTTGGGGTTGGGAGGTGGACGCGGTTTATCAAGATTTGGGAGGGCGTCAACAATTGGGGCAATTATTAGCAGATTGCTCTAATGAACGAGTTGATTATCTATTAATTCGGCGGTTGGAAGAATTGGGAGACTCGGTAGAGGAAGTGTGCGATCGCCTCACGAAACTGGAATCTCTAGGCATCCAGCTAATTGCTACAGAGTCGCGATCGCCCCAAGCCGATTTGCTCAAACTCTTCTCGCAAATCCAACGCAGCCAGCGCAGTCGTCGCATCCGCCAAGGACACGCCCGCAATCGCCTTAAAGCCTCGCCTCCTCCTGGCAAGCCGCCTTACGGTTATCGACGAGGTAAAGAACGCTATATTATCGACCGCAGCGCTGCCCCAGTTGTCAAGGATTTTTTTGAACAATTCCTGCTTTATGGTTCCCTGCGCGGCGCGGTGCGCTACCTGGAAAAGAAATACAACAAGAAAATTTCAGCATCTACCGGGCAACGCTGGCTGACTAACCCAGTCTATCGAGGCGATACGGCTTATCAAAATGGCACGGTGCTTGCAGATACCCATGTCGCCATCATTTCCAAAGAAGAAGCCGCGCAAATAGACCGCCTCCTGCGTCGCAACCGCCGCCTCGCACCCCGCACCGCCAGCGCCCCTCGTTCTCTGGCTGGCTTGGTTATCTGCGCTGAGTGTCAGTCGCCTATGACTATAACCCGCGTCACAGCCCGTCGCAAAGAGCAAGAATATCTTTATCTGCGCCCAACTAATTGCATCAAACAACCTAAGTGTAAAGCTATTTCTTACGAGCAAATATTAGAGCAAACTATTCAAAGAATTTGCGAAGATTTACCCCGCGCGGTGGCTGGGATGAATCTACCCAATATGGATGGAATTAAGGGCAATATTACCGAGGAAATTCTTAAGAAGCAAGATATTTTAACTCAGTTGCCAGTTCTAACTGTTAATGGTGTTTTGGATGCAGAGACGGCGGAACTACGCGCCTACAAATTACGCACAGAACTTTCCCAACTGCAAGCGCAACTTTCTCAAATGCCGCCAGTTAATTTACGCGAAATTGCCCAAGCTGTATCAATTACCCAATTTTGGAAAGATTTGTCAGAATCGGAGCGACGCTTCTATTTTCGAGAGTTTATTCGTGCGATTGAGATTAGGCGTAATGATGAGATGTGGCAGTTGCAATTATTTTTTATTTTTTAGGTGTATTAAAGTGCGATCGCAACTTCCCTCGCTTTTACCGGATTATTTTGAGCAAGCGGCAATTCTACAACAAACGTCGTGCCTTCTGTGGGAGCTGAAAAGCATACAATCTGGCCTCCATGAGTTTCAGTTACAATTTGATGGCAAATTGATAGCCCTAAACCTGTACCGACGCCTATTGGTTTTGTAGTAAATAAAGGTTCAAATAAGTGTTGTTGAACTTCTAGAGGTATCCCACAACCATTGTCGGAAATACTGACTACTACCTTATCCTTTCCTACTAAATGAGTTGCAATCTCAATTTTTTTATTCTGTATAGGTAGATCTAATAATGCCTCAATTGCATTAGATATCAGGTTCATAAACACCTGATTCACTTGATTGATATGGCACTCTACATTGGGTATATTCCCGAAATAACGGACAATTTCAATCTTTTTGTTATGGCGGTTGTTCAGCAGCACTAGGGTACTATCAATTCCTGCATGCAAGTCTGCTGCTTTCATTTGCGCTTCGTCCAAGCGATAGAAGTTACGCAAAGTGAGGACAAGTTCTCTAATTCTTTCTGCACCTAGTTTCATAGAATCAACCACACGGGGCAAATCTTCAAGAACAAAATCAAGATCGATTTCTTCGGAATGTTCGCGTGCAGTTTCGGATGGACAACAGCCCTGATACACTTGTACAGCTTTTACAATATCCTGTACATACTCTTCAACGTGGGGTAAGTTGCCATATATAAAATTAATAGGGTTATTGATTTCATGAGATATTCCTGACACCATTTGACCCAGCATTGACATTTTTTCTGACTGCACTAGCTGCATCTGCATCCGATTTGCTTGTGCTAAGGCTTCGTTAAGGCGCTGATTTTGTTCTTGTAATTCGTGGGTGCGTTGTTCGACCTTTCCTTCAAGTGTCACATTGCGTTGCTCTAGGTCTGCTTTAGACTTGAGAATTTGACTAAAGCGAACTAACAAGCTGTATTTTTTCCGTAAACTCAAGAAAGCGATCGCTGGAATCATCGTCATCCCATCAAAGCAAACCTGCCAGAGTGTCGTGTCTGCTAGACCAATCATCCCAATTCCGTGCGCTGTATGACCTAGACCGCAGCTAAAAAAGATGCCTGATGTAACAAGCACCAACAAATCTACGCTATCTTTACGGTTATCCCATAAGCCTTGAGCGAGTAGTGTAGAAATCGCAAAATAACAGAAAGATATACAAAGATTAGCAGCTCCGGCTATAACTTCAAGGTTAGAAGAAGGTAAAGAATGAGCAATTACCAAAAAAGAAGAATTTATCATTTATATGAAGAGCGCCTCGTTGTCCGATATTATTGCTTAGTATTTAGAAGACTTCATCAGTAATTTCCCGTAATTTATCTAGGAGAAAAACATTGTCTAATCCAATTGTTCACGTCCAACCACCGCTAGAATTTATTCCACCAAATTTTAACCCGCTAGTACTGCGGGGCGCTCAAATGATATTGCCTTTTTGGTTGCGATCGCAAACATCTATAACTGACATTAAAGCGGACAATGTAGAAACCCTAGTAGATATGTATCGCCAGTTCCAAGAAGGTAAAATACGCTTTTTAATGGCATTTCGCCATCCCGCCGTTGACGATCCGTTGTGTATGTTACATTTGCTTTCTCACACCGTACCCAAAGTAGCGCGACAACATAATTTATCACTTAAACACCCAATTCATGCCCACTTTATTTACGATCGCGGCATTCCTCTTTGGGCTGGTTCGTGGATAACCTGGCTATATCCCCGTATGGGCGGAACCCCAATCCTTCGCGGCAAGGTAGATCGCATGGGACTGCGCTCGGTTCGCGAACTATTTGCTAATGGTACCTTGCCAATGGCAGCAGCCCCAGAAGGTGCAACAAATGGTCACAATGAAATTGTCAGCCCTTTAGAACCTGGCATTGCTCAAATGGGGTTCTGGTGTGTTGAAGATTTGCTTAAAGCTGGACGCTCGGAAAAAGTTTTTATTCTGCCAGTAGGGATTCAATATCGTTATTTCGAGGCTCCTTGGAAAGCCATAGAAAAGCTTTTGAGGGAATTAGAAACAGCTTGCGGTTTGCCTGTAACTCATGAGCCAGAAGAAATTCCTCCTGGAAAAGAAGCGAACAAATCTCTTTACACGCGGTTATATCGTTTAGCGGAACACTTTCTAACTTTAATGGAGGACTTTTATACCCGTTTTTATCATCAAACTTTACCGAATACAACAACAACAAAAGTAGCTCCTGCTGATACCGTACTAGAAGAAAATATTCTGCGATCGCCCTTGCCTCTGCCTACTTCCAATGCCGAATTTTCTGCTCGCCTCCAAGCGTTACTAGACACAGCATTACGGGTGGCAGAGGAGTATTTTAATCTTCAGCCCAAAGGTAGCCTAATAGATCGCTGTCGCCGCCTGGAACAAGCAGGTTGGGATTATATTTATCGAGAAGATCTAAAGAACATTGAAGCACTCTCACCTCTAGAACGAGGACTGGCGGATCGCATTGCAGAAGAAGCTAGTCTGCGAATGTGGCATATGCGATTGGTAGAAAGTTTCGTAGCAGTTACAGGCGCTTATGTTTGGGAAAAAACTACAGCAGAACGCTTTGCTGAAACAACCTTACTAATGTGGGACGTAATGGCACGAATTAAGGGTGGAAGCCCCTTTCGTCGTCCTAGTTTGGGCAAGCAATGGGTACAGATGACTGTAGGGGAACCTTTATCAGTTTCAGACCGATGGGAAACCTATCAAGCCAGTCGCCGAGGCGCTAAACAATCTGTTGCCGATCTTACTCACGACCTTCAAGTTGCCTTACAAAATATGATTTCTTAATACTAATTATTGTCTAAATCGCTTATTTTTCGCTCCCAGTCTCGGACTGGGAACGAGGGCTACAACAAACGCAATCTAAGCGTTGTCGGAGGATTCCGGCTTTTTACCAGTGTTACGCACGTTGACAAATTTATTGAGCAAATCGAACCAAAAAGGCGCACCCATAGCTAGGGCTATAGCGCTCAAAATCCAACCTACAGGACGTTTAAAATATCCAAAATTCACTCCATAAAGTTGCCAGCGTTTGCTTTCGTCTTCCTGTTGGCGTAAGTTAGCCGAACTCCAGCCAAGCGGTAGGGAGACATCTTCTAATTGTTGATTAACTTGGTTTTTTATAGTTGCGATGTCTTGGGGTTCTTTTGCTACCTGAATGGCACTTTCCGCGATCGCGCTTCGCAGTTCAGAATTTTTCGACAGTCTGCTGACTATATGAAATGTATCGGCATTGGTAAAACCAGCGATCGCTAAACCAATTAAAAGTGCTACTCCTTTAGAATTCCGTTTATAAACACCGCTTGCTCTCTCCATTGAGCGGTCAAACCATGTCTCAATTTCCTTTTGGAATTGATTTATCCCATTCTCTATATCGTCAATTTTTGTTATAGAACGTTTCGCCAACACTGATAAATTATTTATCACCGAATCCGGTAACTTTTCAACTAATTTATACTCAATAATATTTTCTACTTGCCCGTAGGTTTTTTGAATTCTTTGATAATTGGAACTTCCCCGCTCTCGGACTGCTTTAATAATATCTCCATAATCCTCTAATACTTTAGTCAAACTTGGTTGCAATCCTGCCAATAATATTGCCTCCTTTGCGTTACTAAAAGTATTTTTTCTTAAATATTTCACCCTCTCAATAAAATTTTTGTGTTTTTCACCTTCTGGAAGAAAACCTTGGCTGTTTTCGATATATTTATCTATCTTTTCCTCCATCCGCTTAATGCTATAAGTCAAACTAACTTTATTATTTGTAAAATCGTCGCAAATACCCTGAAATTTGTTTCTAAGTTCATTAATTTCCTCAGCTAAATGCAACCGAACGCCTTCGTCTAAATTCGTATCATTTAAAAGGGGAGTAAAAAAACAGTCTATTTGTCCCACTATGTCTTCTTGAAATCTTCCTAAATTTAAAATAGTTGCTTGTTCAATTAACTCAGGAATTTTTAAAGCTTCAATTAGACTTATCGCAAATGTTTCAGAGTTTATGTAAGAAGGGGCGCTATTGCGATTTCCAAAAATAGGGGCTGCACTTTTAGTAAATAAACAATATATTTTCCGGTAGAAAAGATCTATATATTTAGTAAGGCTTCGCAATAAATCTACTAGGGGGCCTCTGGCTTCGTGGTTTAAACTATTAATCAATGGAGCGCTATACAGTTCGTTGGCTAACTCCCTAACCTTAATTAATTCTTCGTCTGGCACATTTCCACTACCGCCAGCTAAAAGTTCTTCTATAGATATTTTTAGATGTTTAGCTCTCCACTGGAGAAGTGTGGCGAGCAGTTCTTGGATTTCGGAGGCAAGCAAACTTAAAATTAAATAGATAAAAATTAAGCCTATTGCTACATCTAAGACGAAAGGGATATTCATCTAATTTACTTCCACTAAAACTAGGCTCTTTGTTTCCCAAAATCCATTGTAAATGCGCCTTTTGGGTAACAAAAACTTATGTTAATATAGACACTGGTTATTTATAAATAACTTAAACAAAGTTAAAATCTGCACGTTCATGATGTAGCTAAATGTAAATTTTAAGAGAAATTGCAACTGATTGTTAAAAATTTGCTGGAATTTACAACTAGCAGCGGATTGAGCTGAGATTCTGAAGAGTTGGGTGTATTGCGGGCACTTTTTCGCTGCGCTATGTACATTATCTAGAAGTGAAGAGCATTTTTATCTAAGATGTACCATCGAACTTTTACTGGGGGTAATCCCAAGAGCCGGATTCGCCCCCGCGACCTCTGGATTGAGGCGCTGTGGGTGTTGGGATTGCTGCTGGCGGCTGGCGTGCTGTTTGGGATTAATCTGGGCGACCTGCCGTTGAGGGATTGGGATGAGGCAACAGTTGCCGGGGTTGCCCGCGAGATTTGGCAGGCATCTGGAAACTCTTTGAAGTGGCTTTACCCAACGCTGGGTGGTGAAGCTTATCACAACAAGCCACCGTTAATGCATCTGCTGATAGCGGCTGCATACTCAGTTGGCGGTGTTTCTGAGTTGACGACGCGCTTGCCATCGGCGATTTTGACTGCTGTCTCCGTCCCCCTGCTATATGGAATTGGTCGGGAAATCTTTGCTTCGCGGACAACGGCGATTTTCTCGGCTTTGATTTACCTGACGCTGTTGCCCGTCGTGCGCGTTGGGCGTTTGGCAATGCTAGATGGGGCGGTGCTGTGCTTTAGCGTGTTTATGATGTGGTGCGTGTTACGCAGTCGTCGCGATATGCGCTGGGCATTGGGTGCGGGAATGGGGTTTGGGCTGATTTGCCTGACCAAAGGCATGATGGGATTATTGCTAGGAGCGATCGCCCTGTTGTTTCTGAGCTGGGATACCCCCAGATTGCTCACTTCTTGGTATGTTTGGCTTGGCCTGCTGCTTGGTAGTGCGCCTGTCGCCGCTTGGTATGCAGCTCAAATACTGCACTACGGTAAAAACTTCGTCAACACTGGCGTCTTCGACCAATCTCTGCTGCGGATTTGGACGCCTGTCGAAAACCACAAGGGGCCACCCTGGTATTACCTGCTGGAACTTGTAAAGTATGCATGGCCTTGGTTGCTGTTCTTGCCACAAGGGTTTCGGCTGGCATGGGACAATCGCAATCTTGGTTGGGCAAAATTAGTTTTAGTCTGGAGTAGCGTCTACCTTGTTGTCGTTTCGGTGATGGTAACGAAACTACCCTGGTACGTTTTGCCAGTCTACCCAGCGTTGGCCTTAGTTGCGGGTGCCCAGTTGGGAGAGGTATGGCATTGGCCCAGCAGCAGATCTTATCCCCGCATTTGGTCTAGATTTTTGGGCTTGCTGGGTTTATTAGGTTTTGGCGGCAGTCTTTACTTTGGAGGACTCGGCCCTACAGTAGATTGGCATTTGCAGTTGATACTTGCTTCTGCTGCTCTAACGCTGATAGTAGCAGCGGTTCTAGTCGCTCAAAAAGACTTGCAGTTCATTTTGATTTTATTGTGGGGCACGTACATTTCTCTGCTGCTATTAATGATATCTCCACACTGGGTTTGGGAGTTAGCAGAAGCCTATCCTGTTAAAGACGTTGCCGCAATGGTTAAGAATCATACCCCCGAAGGTCAGAAGGTATATACGTCCTTTGAGTATGGTCGTCCTTCGCTGAATTTCTATAGCAATCGCTTGGTTATAGCCGAGACACGCGAACAATTAGAACAACGCTGGCAGAAAGATAGCGACCCTTATTTACTACTTGACCAAGACACTTTCGCCGACCTGAGTTTAGCGCGAGTGAAACAGCTGGCAACTGTCAGCACTCCAACCCCAAAAACCACTACCTGGAAGTTGATTAAGCGAGGCTTAAGTCCTAAGTAGACAGCAATGTTATAGTGAGGTCAATAAGTATCCAACTTAATACCTCGTTGTAGGCAGAATCTAGCTGGAAGTTTCTTAGACAATGGTTAAGTGAAATCACGGAATACGAATCACTTGTAATTTATCAGCCCTTAACTGTAACCAAACGAGAAATTTAGGTTAAGTATGTCGTAAGGTCGGTAGTTGTTAATTGCTGGCGAATGATAGACTGGCGATCGCAGGTATAAAATACTGCTTTTCTCAAACACTAAAATGGAAAATTAGAGGTCTAGTCATGGGTGAAATTACCAAAGAAGAAATGCGCGATAGGCTGGGAAATATAGACCAAATTCGTGATATTATTTTTGGCGCTCAGCTTCGAGAATATGCGAATAGGTTCGATAAGATAGAGTCGGACTTGTCTTTGTTACAGCAAGAAATGCGCGATCGCGTCGATCAAGTCAAAAATGTTCTTGCTACAGAACTTCGTTCATCAATTGATTCTCTAGACAATAAAATTAAGACTCTCAATGTAAATGTTCAGGATGAAAACGCTGAACTTAGACAAAATATTGGGCGCGTCAATAAAAAGTTTTCAACCAACATTGAAACATTGAATGAGACAGTCGATCAACAGACCAACTCAATTCGGCAAGAACTATCGCAAACCAGAGAGAAGCTGCATGAAGATGTGCGGACTCTTCGAGCTAATATTTTTGAAGATCTCGACAGACGTTTCTCAATGCTGAGAGATGTTAAAGTTTCCAGAGACGATATGGCAGAAATTCTCTTTGAGGTTGGTATGAGGATTAAGGGAATTGAGTTTGTTCCCGAACTGAAAGAAGCTGCCGAAACCGATGGTTATACGGATGTCCCTCTACCAGAATAAAAGAAGATATAGCAAAAATTCTTCGCCCTAACTAAAAACTTTAGTTAGAGGTGCTTTATTGTTGTTCGACACGGGTTCCCTCCGTGCCGATATACCTGCTTAATTGAAGCTAGGGGGGATAGGATAGCATGGCTTTAGCAAAAAAAAACTCACACGACAGAAAGCAGCCAGAGGATAAAAATGGCTCTTCAATTGAGCCGAAATCCGCAACGGTGGCACCCCTTGACGGCTTGCTGAATCTACTGGTTGACTTGTCCTTCAGAAACCAAACGGAACAAACCCCGGTTGAGTCGCTCAACGGCAACAACGAAGCAGCAAGGGTAGGTGATGATTTGTCAAAAGAGCCAGAAGCGCAATATTTGGAAGATACGCAAGAGTTAGAGCCAGCGCCAAAAAGCAGCAATCAGCAACAGAATGGGAATGGCTCTTCAAGCGATACGAATTCCCTTCGGCCAGCAGCAACTCTGGATGGGTTGCTAAATCTGCTGATGGACGGACAAGTAGTTAAAGAAACTGAAGAAACCCCAGTTGAGTCGCTCAAACGCAACAACGATGCAGCCAGGGTGTTTGAGGAGTTGTCCAAAGATTTAGAAGCGCAACAGTTGCAAGATGAGCAAGCCGAAATTTCTAAGGAGAATAAGATCCCAAGCGCGATCGCTCTAGATGAAGATGAGGCAGAAGCTCCTAAAAAAACTGCAAGTTCAAGCGCGATCGCTCTAGATGATGAACAAGCCAAAGATACTACTCTAGATGATATTTCAGACGCGATCGCTCTAGAATATGATGATTCAGAAGTAGCGCTCGATCGTCTGCGAAATCTTTTGCTAACTCCTGAACTTGCAGATTCTAAAAAGTTGATGATCAGCTTTAGAGAAAAAATTGCAAGTCTTGAACATAAGATTTATCAACCTGCCGAGTTAATTAATTTACTTTTACCTTTGATTGGTGCTGTTCTAACTCGTAGTATTGCTGAAGCCAAGGAAGAAGTTGTCGAGGCGATCGCTCCCGTCATCGACCAAATGATTCATACCAGAACCGAGCAGGATAAACTTGCAATGGGTTCTGCTCTAGCACCTCTGATTGCAACAGCAATTTCTCGACAGATCAACGATTCTCCCGATGAAATCGCCAAAGCAATCGGCCCAACAATGGGAAAAGCGATCACGGAGCAGGTTACTGTTGAGCGGGACTCGATGGTTGATGCCCTCTACCCCGTCATCGGCAGTACAATTGCCAAATATATGGCAGAAGCTCTGCGCGAAATTAATCAAAAAGTCGAAAATGCCATGAGCGTGGAGGGTATCTCTCGCAAGATCCGCGCCAAAATGCAAGGAGCCTCAGAAGCAGAACTGATACTCAAGGAGGCAATGCCCCTTACAATTCAAGCCATTTTCTTGATTCACAAAGCTTCCGGTTTGGTGATTTCCGAAGTGCAATCATCTGAAATCATGCGCCTAGAGTCCGAAATGGTAGCGGGAATGCTAACAGCTATCCGGAGCTTTGTTAATGACTGTATAACTCAGTCTGGCAGCGTGTCAGAAATTGATGCCATTGACTATGGCAATTGTAAGATTATGTTGGAAGTGGCGGGCTATTCTTACCTAGCTGTAGTAGTTCAAGGACAACCAAACCGACTTTTTATCAAAAAAATGCGAAGAACGCTGACTACCATTATTGCCAAATATGGTAAAAGCATCGAGTCGTTTGATGGAGATACTTCAACTATCCCAGAGCAGGTAAATTTTCTCCTGCAAATTTTCATGGGCGCCTTTTCAAAGGTGCAAAAGCATAAGGGTCCTCCTAGCTTGTTGATTCTTGCCTGGGCGATTTTAGGCTTAATTGGCGTGCCTTGGGGAATTTATCAGTATCGTGGCTGGATTGAAAGCCGCATCGAGGCTAAGGTGGCTTTAGCATTAGCCTCTGCCCCGGAGCTTTCAGTTTATCGTCTGGATGCCGATGCGCGTGACGGAATGCTAGCGCTTTCTGGAAGGGTGCCAAATAATTATTTACGCCAAAAAGCTGCACAAATTGCCTCGTTAGCCGAACCATCTTTGAAGTTAGATAATAAGATTTTAGCTGTTGAAGTACCTGCCGATCCCGTCGTGGCAGCTTCTGAGGTACAACGAGTGACATATATCCTGAATCAGATGGATGGTGTTGCCATTTCAGCCAAAATGGAAGCAGGTAAAGTTACCGTTGAGGGAAAAGTGCGACAGGTGGAAGATGCGGCGAAAATTAACCAGGCTTTTGAGCAAATTCCGGGGGTTCGCTCTGTAATTAACACTGTGCAACAGGGACAATTAGACCTTCAAACTCGAATTTATTTCGACGAGGGTTCCTCTGATTTAAAACCAGAACATATAGGTAAATTTATTCAGGTTAAAGAGTTTTTGAATAGCCATCCCGAAGTACATATCACGATAGTCGGCCATAGCGATATAAACGGCAATTCTTTGACAAATCAGCGAGTTGCCATAGCGAGAGCGGAAATGGTACGCGATGCTTTAATAAGTCAAGGCATTGATTATACGCGACTGCAAGTTGAAGGTAGGACAAATCGCCCTCTCGATGTCGATACCAATCAACCGCTTTGGTTAAGTAGATGTGTAGAATTTGAAGTGAGAGAAACAGGTACTAAAAGTTAACAGCTATGTCTGGAATATCGAAAAAAATGTGTTTAATTGGTGACTTTGGCGTAGGTAAGACCAGCCTGATTCGCCGCTTTGTCGATCGCCAGTTTAGCGATCGGTATCTGTCAACCGTAGGCGTAAAAATTTCACGCAAAAACGTTGAATTAGAAAACGTAAAACAGCAGGAAAAGTTAGGAGTGCAATTGCTGATATGGGACTTAGAAGGCCATACAAAATTTAAGGGTATCGCACCTTCGTATCTACAGGGAGCCAGCGGTGCCGTAGTAGTGGCAGATGTCACCCGTCAAGAAACTATAGAGCGAATTCCAGAACATATCAATTTGTTCTTTTCTGTAAATCCCAAAGCCGTCGTTATATTAGCATTAAATAAATCAGACTTAGTGGATGAAGAAAAAATGGAAAAAATAGAAAATTTGATACCAAATTCAGAACGCGAACGAGTATTATCCATTTATCAAACTTCCGCAAAGACAGGTACGCAAGTTGACGACATTTTTCAAAACTTATCTTATGGAATGATAAAACCTGCATGAATTCCATTTTGAGCAAATTATTAATACCGCCGAACATGGCGTATCTGACAATTGATGCGGAGTTAATCATCCAAGATACATCATTGGACGTGCAACGATTTGCCGAATCCCCCGATAAATTAATGGTGGGGGAGGATATACGCCTGAGTTTTCCTGAACTAATAGGAGTTGAAGATAGCTTAATCGCGGTAAGTGAAGGGCGGCAGGATAGTTTCGAGTTAAAGGGTATTGGGCGGGGGTTAGATAATAATCAGACTATATATTTTAATTTATATGCAATTGAAAAACCGGAACAAAATTTACTGTCCAAACTGGTAATTTTGTTTGAAGACGTAACGGAAAAACTGATATTAGAGCAAACGTTAATACAGGCATCAAATGAAACAAGTTTGTTGTTAAGTACGATATCAGCTTCTAAAGATTATATAGATAAAATTATTGCTTTTATTGCAGATGCCTTAATAGTAACTACAAAGGCAGGAAAGATAAAAAGAGTAAATCAAGCCGCTGAGAATGTATTTGGTTATGCAGAGCAAGAATTAATTAATCAGCCAATATCAAAGATTATCGAAGACGGAGATTTTTTAATACAAGTAATTCAACAGTATCCGTTATCGGCGGGGGAATCTTTAAAAGATGTTGAAGTAGTTTGCCAGACTAAAAGCGGAAAAAAGGTGACTGTTGAATTTTCCTGCTCAGTTATTCAAACAGATATTGACAATTTACAAGATTATATATATTTAGGTCGGGATGTTACGGCTCGCCAGCGCGACCAAAAGCGTTTGGTAGCTCAGTATGCTACTGCCCGCGCCCTTTCAGAATCAGCAACAATTAAGCAGGCAATACCAAAAATACTGCTAGCGATTTGTGAAAGTTTAGGATGGGCTTTAGGCGAACTCTGGATGCCAGAGGAAGATGAAAGGGGGGAGGCGACTGGGGGAACGCAAAACTCAGCCCAAAATCAAAAATCGCTACGGTGTGTCGAAAGTTGGTCTAGGCCATCGGTTGCTATGCAAGAGTTTAGCGCGATCGCCAGAGAAACTTCCTTGGCATTAGGCGTTGGGTTGGCGGGTCGCGTTTGGCAGTCCGGTTCCCCATACTGGATAAGCGATGTCACCAACGATAGGAATTTCGGACATAGGGCGATCGCTGCCAAAGCAGGATTGCACGCGGCGTTTGGGTTTCCCATCCAGAGTGATAATGAAGTTTTGGGCGTAATAACTTTCTATAGTCGGGAAGTTCAGCACAACGATAACGAACTGCTCCAGATGATGAGTGCTGTTGGCAGCCAAGTTGGTCAGTTTATCAAGCGCAAACGCGCAGAGGCAGCCCTTGCAGAAAGCGAAGAAAGATATCGAGATTTGTTTGAAAACGCTAGCGACCTAATTCAGTCCGTCGCTGCCGATGGCCATTTTTTGTATGTTAATCGTGCTTGGAAAGAGACGCTGGGATATAGCGAATCTGAAGTCACCACGATGAATATGTTAGACATTATTCATCCAGACTGTAGAACAGACTGTATGGCGATTTTCCATAGAGCGATGCTAGGAGAAAAAATCGATCGAGTTAAAGCAGAATTTATTACCAAAGATAGGCAAAAGATCTGCGTTGAAGGTAGCGTCAATTGTAAATTTATAGATGGTCAGCCAATTGCCACGAGGGCGATGTTCCGGGACATCACTCAGCGTCTCGCCGCAGAAGAAGCACTGCGTCATCAACAGGAACAAACCGAACGCCTGTTGCTGAATATTTTGCCGCTTCCGATTGCAGATCGGCTGAAACAAAATGAAACAACTATTGCGGATGACTTTGCCTCAGTGACGGTGATGTTTGCCGATCTCGTTGGTTTTACCAGTCTTTCGGCTCGGACTTCCCCCACAGAAATGGTTGAAATACTGAATGTAATTTTCTCCGAATTTGACCAACTCGCTGAACAACATGGGTTAGAGAAAATAAAAACCATCGGAGATGCTTATATGGTGGTGGGCGGGCTGCCAATGCCAATGGAAAACCACCCTGCTGCGATCGCCGAAATGGCACTCGATATGCAAGACATAATGGCTCAATTCCGCGAGGAAACTGGTAAATCTTTAAACATCCGTATTGGTATCAATACTGGCCCAGTAGTTGCAGGTGTAATTGGTATGAAAAAATTTATTTATGACCTTTGGGGTGACACTGTAAATGTCGCTAGCCGTATGGAATCACATGGGTTGCCAAATCGGATTCAGGTTACAACAGCAACATACGAACACTTGCAAAACCAATATTTATTTGAAGAAAGGGGCGCGATCCAAGTTAAAGGCAAGGGTAAAATGACTACTTATCTCCTAATTGGCAGAATACCTAATTAAGAAAAAATCCATATAAATTTATGATACTAATTTCAATTTTAATAAAGTTTCAAATGTTTTTTGTAATTATTTCTCCAGTTTATTAGCTTTAATTTCAATCAATTTCTAACATCTACTTTTTTTAGAACAAAAAATTATATTTCACAAATATGGCGTATTTTGATAAATATGAGGTAAATTTATGAATCAACTTTTTAATCACTTATTGGCACTTTTAGCCCCACGCCACATAGAATATGTGGCATTGGACGATAGCTTAAAAATCATAGACACCTCCTTGGGAGTACAACGATTTGCAGATCGTCCCGAAATGGCAATACCCGGCCAAGATGTCCGCATTGCATTTCCGGAAATTGTAGGAATTGAAGATAGTTTTAAGGCCATACTTCAAGGAAAGCTAAGTAATTTTAACTTAAAAGGTATTGCTAGATCTTCAGAGCAAAACCCTCCTTTATATATTAATATGTATGTACTGCTAAGCAAAGATGAAAAATTATATATTAATCGATTGATTGTGCTTTTTGAAGATGTAACAGAAACAATGGTGTTGCAGCAACAATTAATACAAAGTGCGAACGAGGCGAACCTATTATTAAGTAGAGTAAATTCTTCAGAAAAATATATTAATAAAATTATTTCTTCCATGGGAGATGCGTTGTTAGTAACAACAACCCAAGGAAATATTAAAACAATAAACCAAGCCGCAATAGATTTATTTGGATATAGCGAAGAGGAATTAATAAAAAGTTCTATATTAATGATTATTGACAATCCTATTTTTATATTACAAGCGACTCAAGCTCCTCCATTCTCAGAAGCTGAGTCGTTGAAAAACGTAGAGGTTATTTGTAATACAAAAAGTGGTAAACAAATTACAGTTGCGTTTTCTTGTTCAGCAATTGAGAGTGACATAGAGGGAGAGCCAAACTATGTTTATATCGGTAGGGATATCACTCTAGCCAAACGAGCGCAGGCAGAAATCCTCCAAGCTTTGGCAAAAGAAAGGGAATTAAACGAATTTAAATCCCGCTTTGTATCAATGGTATCGCACGAGTTTGGCAACCCAATAAATACAATAATAATGTCGGTTGAGTTGCTGAAAATATATAGTAAGCAAACTAATAAAAAAGATAAAGCTGAATATATTAATTATATTCAGATAGCCGCTAGACAGATGGCTCAATTATTAAAAGATGTACTGCTCATCGGCAAATCTGAAGCGGGCAGATTAGACTTTGAACTAGCACCGCTAGATTTGGTAAAATTTTGTCGAGATTTGGTAGAACAAATAAAAATTTCTACTGGCTGCAAAGAAAAACTTATTTTTAACCACACGCCATCTATTGAGTTTGAACAAAGCAGCGGTATAAATGTGGAGGATGAAAAAAAACAGCCTTTAATGGATGAAAAGCTGCTAAGGCATATTCTCACCAATTTGCTTTCTAATGCTGTTAAATATTCACCCCAAGGAGGCAATGTATATTTTAATTTATCAAGTCACAATGGAGAGGCGATATTCCAGATTAAAGATGAAGGTATCGGTATCCCTCCCGCAGACCAAAAACAACTGTTTCAATCTTTCCATAGAGCGAAAAACGTAGGCAAAATTCCTGGTACAGGGTTAGGATTAGCCATCGTAAAGCAGTGTGTAGATTTACACGCTGGCACAATTGATGTGTCGAGTGAAGTTGGGGTGGGTACTACTTTTACAGTCAAGATTCCCTTGAACAACAGGTCTCTAATTAATATTGAAGATTAGCAATCTATTAAATTTAGCGATCGCCAACAAGCGCGAGGAACAAATTAATAAGTTAAATCGCGATTGACAGCGTAGTGCGATCGCTGATAAACCATCCTTAACAAACTCCACTTGCTCATATTAGGGCCAAACATCATTCAACGCGACCAAACTCCCATCTAAGACAAAGGTGCAGTAGTGCAAGGCGGAACCTTCGAGGTCACGATGGTCTATTCCCAGCGACGGAGAGCTGAAAGTTAGCATATGTCCATACTAACTAAGCGTAACTACTCACTTGTCGTGTTCCTTGTAGATCAAGCACAATGATGATCGTGAATAAAAATTAAGCTTTTTCTAATTTTTCTGTCGCCGCCCCTCAATGACCGCCACTCCTTCCTCAAACGTACTGGTATCCGAACAGCCAGCACCTACTTCTCCCGATCGTAGTCTAACTAGCGTTCTCAACCGATTAGAACCATCACCAGAAACTGTCGTTCTGCTCTTAGCGGTATTAATTGGCACCGCTACGGGCATGGGCGTGGTCACGTTCCACTATTTGATTCACGCGATCCACAGCTTAATGCTGGAAAATTTGATGGGGGTAATTTTTGGCTGGGGTGCTTGGACTCTAGCCTGCGTTCCCACGGTGGGAGGGCTAATTGTTGGCTTAATGCGCCTTGCTTCGCCTGACTTTGGCCCCAGCATTTCCTCCCTGATAGCCGCCACTCAAGGCGTACAAAAATTATTACCTCTGCGTCCCGTCACTAAAATGGTCGCCGCTGCCGTTTCATTAGGCTCCGGTGCATCGTTAGGCCCAGAAGGCCCCAGCGTCGAAATTGGCGCAAATTTTGGGATGCTATTGGGTCAAGTGCTGCAAGTCTCTAGAGAGCGACAGCAGTTACTTTTGGGCGCGGGTGCTGCTGCTGGTTTGGCTGCTGGGTTTAATGCCCCGATTGCTGGGGTCTTTTTTGCCCTAGAGGTAGTATTGGGAACTACCTTTGCAACTTCAGCGGTTAGTGTTGTGTTGCTAGCAGCGGTTGTGGCGTCTTTGATTGCTCAGATTGGATTGGGTGCCCAACCAGCTTTTACGCTCCCAGTATATGAAGTCCGCAGCCCCTTAGTGGAATTACCCCTGTACTTAATCTTAGGGGTGTTGGCAAGCCTTGTATCCCTCACCTACACTCAATCCATCGCTCTGGCGCGGCGTTGCTTTCGGGGTCAGGTTCCGGGCTTGGGGTGGTTGGGAAGCATACCCCGACCGATTCAGCCAGTTATTGGGGGACTGTGCGTGGGTTTGGCAGCATTGCAGTGGCCGCAAATCCTGGGCATTGGCTACGAAACAGTAGAAGCCATACTTCAGGATGTTCACTTTTCTTTGGCGGTAATAGTGTCCCTTCTGGTTGTCAAGCTGGTGATGACGGCGATTAGTTTGGGTAGCGGCTTAGTGGGCGGCATATTTGCTCCGGCGATGTTTCTGGGTGCAACGCTAGGCACTGCTTACGGAAAAATTTTGGCGGCAATAATACCTATAGGGAGCGTAAATATTGCTGCACCGCCCGCTTACGCGATGGTAGGGATGGCGGCTGTTTTGGCTGGAAGTGCCCGCGCACCTCTAACGGCGATTTTGTTAATGTTTGAGCTGACGCGGGACTACCGCATTGTTTTGCCTCTAATGGCGGCGGTTGGTCTGAGCATTTGGCTAGTGGAGCGACTTAAGTTCACCCCTGCCAAAAGTCAGAACTTACAACAGATGGGAATTAATGTTGAGAAAGATCAGAATAGGGAAATTCTGCAAGAAATATCAGTGGCAGAAGCGATGCACCAACAGTCTCCGGTGTTAAGCGGTTTGCTGCCTGTGATAGAAGCGGGTTTGGCATTAACTAGCAGTCAGTCTCGCAGTGCGTTGGTGGTTGATGATGGCGATCGCATTATTGGTATTGTTACTTTACAAGATATCAATCGAGCGATCGCGCGTGCCGAAACTGACTTAGCAACTGCCAATCTTGCTGCAATGCCCCTTGCTGATATTTGCACTACTGAATTACTTTATGCTAACCCTGACGAACCTTTGGCTGACGCTCTAGACCGTATGGCAGCACGCGGTCTCCACCAGCTACCCGTAGTTGAACGCGATAATCCCCAAGTTGTGTTAGGTGTCCTCGAACAGGAACACATTGCCACTGTTTGTAGTGTGGCGCTGACGCGCAAGGCACTGCTTCGTCATCTCCCCTTGCCCCCCCTGCCCAATGCAATTTCTATCCCGCCACTCAAACAAACTGCTTGAAACGTGGGATATCTCTCAAGCATGAAGTACAAATTATTCACTTGTCACGCTGAATCATCTGTTCTTCATGCTTCTGAAAGTTTGCACTAGCAGCTTTATACCCAATTATTAATAGGGTCATGGATCGTCAGCATAAACTGATGATCCATGACCCTATAACCGTTTCAGGCTTCTTACCTTTACGGGAACTGATATAGATAGACTTGAGATAACTTTTAGCCTGAATGCGGACTATCGTTCAAGGCAAAGCACCTCATTAACCACAAATATACCGCCATAACTTGTTCTGGTTATAGCGGTAGTATTGTCAATTTTGAGCCTATTGTGTGACGCCCCTAGCCCCAAAGTTTAGGAGGCTTCTGCTTCTGATTCCACTTCGTCGTCAGCGTCAAGTTGTTTCAGATGAATGTGCTTTCTTCCCAAAGAGATTTCAAACTCATCTCCTGACTTCAGACCCATCTGTTTGGTATAAGCAGAGCCAATCAGCAAATTGCCATTGGACTGTACGCTAATGCGGTAGCTTGCACTGCGTCCACCGCGTCCGTTACCGTTTGATTTGCTGTCTAACTCAATGCCCTCAGCATCGATGAGCGCATTGAGGAACTTCATCATATTGACGCGCTCCACACCATTTTTAGTAATGGTGTAGTAGCCACAGGCTCTCGCCTTTTCTTCTTTGCTGGAATTCCCCAGCTCTTTAACTTTCTTAATCAGCGTTTCACCCGTAAGAGGGTCAATCTTTTTCTTGGTTTTAGTCATCTAAGTTTACCGCTGGATATCCAATACTAGCTGTTTTTGGTTGGGAAGGAAAGCGGACATGGGCTTACCGCTTCCCTCACACAAATCGATGCCCGTTTTAGAGAATGTTACTGATTGGCGGAACGGAGCCGACCGCCTTTAAGAAGCAAGCATGATAGCCCAAAATTGGCATTCCAATCCGGGATTTTTTACCCTCATACAAGGGCTAACCAGCTGCTTCGCTAACAGCCTTACTCTAGTCCCTCATTCCGGAAACGGTATCTTATCTGCCAGCTCCAACAACGGAGTTGTAGATACTCCGGTAAGCTATAGAGCTAAGCGGAAGTAGATAGCATCTAGGAAGGTTCCACGAGCAATGCAACGCTGGGTTTATGCCATCCCCTCACACAACCGGAGTCGGCAGTTTTCGGGTCGTTGAACAACTTGAATCTAAAACTAAGGAATCAAGTAATATCCAGTGTTGATGTCCCCGCTGCCCTGTCGCAGGGCTAACAAACCCTAGCTTTATATCAGCACAGCAATTTATTTTACACGGATAATGTCAACTAAGTTGGCTATATCTGTTAAAGATACCATCTTTTTTATCAGTCTTCATAATTCTCGATAAATGTCAGCGTGCTTGTAAACAACTGCTTAATCAGTCGGCTAGAAGTTGCTCTTGCGATCGCACTCAAAAAAAATAAATCGCCTCTCCGTATCTTTGAACGGTATGCCTCCTAAGTACCACTCTTTTCAGTCTAAAGTCGTAGCACCGCTCTCGTTGATCTCGGTTAAACTCAAATCGTCGTACCGATAGATTGTATGGTTTTTGGTTAATTACCCCTCGCGTCACGTTCAGCCCAAGTATTGTAAACAAACTTATTTATCCGGGCGAGCAGAGGGGAGAAACATTAACAAGCAAAATTCAGACGTTGGCGATACCACATATCATTAGTGATTGAGCTATAACTCCATGACATAAGACAGATGACGTGGTAAACAACAGCGTGCAATACAAAATGTCAGTTAAAAATAAGTTTTTCCTTTTTAGACCACACCCAACCGCACAAGATGATATTAGGTGTTGGGTTAATGGTGCGGGGGATTTTTAGCAAATATGAAGTTAACGACCAAGGGGCACTATAGTGTAAAAGCGTTGCTGGATCTGAGCCTACAGCCGGGATATGGCCCGACTTCAGTTAAAGCGATCGCGCACCGCCAAGAGCTTCCAGCACCCTATCTAGAAAAACTACTGATTGAGATGCGTCGAGCTGGTTTAGTCCGCTCGGTTAGAGGAGCGCAGGGGGGTTATCAACTAGCACGCAAACCCGCCCAAATTTCTCTCGGACAAATCTTAGAAGCTGTCGGCGAAACTGTTGAACCTCTCCCCCGTCACGAACCAGATGCTACTCAAGCAGAAGACTGGGTGACATTTACTTTATGGCATCGACTCCACCAAAAACTTAAGGAAGCATTGTATAGTATTTCTCTTGCAGACCTATACTATGATGCTCGCAGTTGGCAAGCCTCACAGGGGCAAGAAACCAGCTTTATTATTTAGAGTAGTCAAAAGTCAAGAGGTACTATGCTAATTAGCCAAAAATTCATAATAATTGCACATGCATGAACAACAAAGTACCTACGAAGGGGGGTGTCACTGCGGCAAGGTTCGCTTTCGTGTCGTTGTTGACAAACACGAAGCAGATGATTGTAACTGCTCTATATGTAGTAAGAAGGGCTTCTTACACCTAATAGTGCCCCCCGAAAGTTTTACATTGCTCAGTGGGGCTGAGGATCTAACTACATATACCTTTAATACAGGCGTTGCTAAACATACTTTTTGTCGCCATTGTGGAATTCATCCGTTTTATCGACCGCGATCGCATCCTGATTGCTTCGATGTCAACGTCCGCTGTTTAGATGGCGACGCCCTCTCTCGATTTCGCCTAGTTCCCTTCGACGGCGCTAACTGGGAACAAAATATCCACCTTCTCAGAAATCGGGAATCTTAAAGAATGGGGAATGGAGAAGAGTAACTCAAAACCGGAGGCGGAGCGTCTCCGGCTCCGCTCAAGACGCGATAAATCGACGCCTTTACAAACTCGACACTCTCTATTCTCCCATCAGCCTTAATGATGACCAATCAACCGCAAACGATATTATTTCTAGCTGCCGTATTAGATTACCTGATCGGCGATCCTTGGGGTTGGCCTCATCCAGTCCGGGTCATGGGCTGGATAATCTCTCAATTCAGTAAATTTACTTTTAAATATTGCAAAAATAAGGTGGTACTCCGCTGCGCTGGTATTCTTCTAGGAATAACTCTTGTAATAGGCAGCGCGATCGCGGGTTGGTTAATCGTTCAAGCTGCTAACTGCGTTCATCCCCTCTTAGGAATTACCGTAGAAATCATTCTCCTAGCCAGTTGTTTTGCAGGCAGAAGTTTAAGAGCAGCAGCCGAAGATGTATTGAATCACGACAACACTGGCGATATTGTTGCAGCCCGTACCAAATTAAGCCAATACGTTGGACGAGACACAGAAAATTTATCTCAGTCTGAAATATATCGTGCCGTCCTAGAAACAGTGACAGAAAACGCAACAGATGCAGTAATGGCACCGCTTTTTTATTCTCTAGTCGGTGCCGCTATTCCTGGTGTTGGTTGCGTTCCTCTAGCACTTGCCTATAAAGCTGCCAGTACCCTCGATTCAATGGTTGGCTACCGCGAAGCACCATACACCGATTTGGGTTGGTTCAGTGCGAAGCAGGACGATATTTTTACTTGGGTTCCCTGTCGCTTAACTGTAATTACCCTAGCGCTTCTTGCTCGTAAACCTTTGCATATTTGGAGTATGTGTCAGCGGGATGCAATTAAAGACCCCAGCCCTAACTCCGGGTGGAGTGAGTGTGCATATGCTGCTGTTCTCGGCGTTCAAGTGGGGGGAATTAATTACTATCGCGGCGTCGCCAAACACAAACCACTTCTAGGAGACGATCTCCACCCCATTACCAAGGAGACAATTCTCCAAGCTTTGCAACTAACTCGGTATGCGTTTCTAATTTGGCTGGGTTTGGCGATCGCCTCTACCTTCTTCGACCACCAACTGCCTTTAGCCTTTGTCCACTTATCTTTCTAAGCCTGCAAGATATTTATATATAGATAAAGCTTCTATATAAATATCTTGGTGTAAATTTATACCATTGTGTGCTTAAGGCACATATCAAGCTAGACGATGACTGATTTGGAGCTTTGTAAAGAATTTTTGTCAACTAAATAGCTGATAAAATTAAGGCAATTTAAATCGTTATCTAGGTGGGTTAGGGATGGCGATCGCACCAATACGATTCTCCCTAGAAGCTACCATTCTAAAACTATGCCGCCAAACGTCGTCGAAATCCTCTCTGCCGACGAAATCCGTCGCACCATAAATCGTCTAGCCTCGCAAATAGTAGAAAAATCGCGAGACTTGTCTAAATTGGCGCTTGTCGGCATTCGCACTAGAGGCGTAACCTTAGCCCAATTGTTGGCTCGTCAGATAGAAGCACTCGAACAAGTCGAAGTCCCCGTAGGGGCGATAGATATTACCTTCTACCGAGATGACCTAGACCAGATTGGTATGCGTACACCTGGTAAAAGTGAGATTCCTTTCGACCTCACAGACAAGACTGTAGTCATGGTGGATGATGTGATCTACAAGGGTCGCACGATTCGAGCCGCTATGAATGCACTCAACGACTATGGCAGACCGCAGCGGATTTGGTTAGCTGTTCTAGTGGATAGGAGAGGTTATCGCGAGGTACCCATTCACCCAGACTTTATCGGCAAGAAACTGCCAACTGCTAAGGAAGAGCAGGTTAAAGTTTATGTTCAAGATCTCGATGGGCGAGATGCGGTAGAGTTGATCGCGAGGCCCATAGAAACCCAAACCTCGTAACTTAAGATTCTTTGCGGCTTGACAGCGATAGGCGAACAAGCTGCAAAATTCTATAGTTGTCAGCAAGATTAAATGTGAACAAACCTTTAAGCTACTCGGCAGAAACCCAGACCCGCAAGGCAGACCACATCAGGATTTGCCTGAATGAGGACGTGCAATTTCACTCGACTGCGAATGGCTTGGAACGTTATCGGTTTACTCACTGTTGTTTGCCAGAACTTAACCGTAGCGAAGTCGATATATCAACTCAGTTTCTGGGTAAATATTTGGGTGCGCCGCTTCTGATTTCTTCAATGACGGGGGGAACGGAATTGGCTAGGATGATAAATTATCGTCTGGCTGGGGTGGCGCAGCAATACAAGATTGCGATGGGGGTTGGTTCTCAACGGGTGGCTATAGAGAATCCCCAGGTTGCAGATACGTTTGCGGTAAGAGCGATCGCCCCCGATATCCTATTATTTGCTAACCTCGGCGCTGTGCAACTCAACTATAAATATGGCATTGATGAGTGCAGAAGGGCTGTTGATTCGCTAGAGGCAGATGCTCTAATTTTGCATATCAATCCCCTGCAAGAGTGCATTCAACCCAATGGCGATACCAACTTCAGAGGTTTAATTGACAAAATAGCTATGTTATGTAGCAAATTGCCAGTGCCAGTAATTGCCAAAGAAGTGGGGAACGGAATTAACGCGGCGATCGCGCAAAAGTTAATCGATGCTGGTGTGGCAGCAATTGACGTTGCTGGCGCTGGAGGAACTTCGTGGGCTAAAGTAGAAAGCGAGCGGGCAAACGACGCAATGCAGAGGCGGTTGGGAATAACATTTGCCGATTGGGGTTTGCCAACAGCCGAGTGCATTAGCAGCATTAGAACAGTTGCCCCCGAACTACCCTTAATTGCTTCTGGGGGATTGCGTAATGGGTTAGAAGTGGCAAAAGCGATCGCGCTGGGAGCAGATATAGC
Source organism: Microcoleus sp. FACHB-831 (assembly GCF_014695585.1). Lineage (NCBI taxonomy): Bacteria > Bacillati > Cyanobacteriota > Cyanophyceae > Oscillatoriales > Microcoleaceae > Microcoleus > Microcoleus sp. FACHB-831. Next base: position 132,417 of record NZ_JACJON010000009.1, read on the forward strand.
AGGACTCGCATGGCCGTTTCTCCAAGCAGCCGTTGAATCAGAAGCCGCCCTGCACGAATTGGTTGACGTATTATTTGCCGAAATCTCCACAGTCCTATTCTGTACGGGCAACGCCAATATCTCCGCGCTAAAACATTCAAACGCCCTACAGCGATTAGGATAGAAAAAAGTTCTGAGTAAAAACCAACCGATGTTGGGGGGTTTCCTCCCAACACAACTAAATTGAGTGTGGTGTGTTGAGTTAAATTAGGTTCCTCTAAAATCTTGTACGCCAATTGGCCTGCGAAAACTTTGGCTGTAAGTGCCTGCCTCGTCTTAGCGCTTGTCTGCGTTAGCCAGCCGACTCGTATAGTTAAGGTTGAGCGGGGGATGGCTCTGAGTTCCTGATAATTCTTTATTTTTTACTCAGAACTCACAACTCTACACAAGGGCAAGCTTATAAAGAATGTAAGGGGATACCCTCGAAGCGTTCCCGCAGCCACCCTGGGCACTCAAAAACATTGAAACTAAGAAATATTGAAATGCGCCATTTCCTCAAACAAACCTTTGCCAGTCTAATCGGAACCCTAGCAGGATTAATTCTATTTGTTAGTTTGGGAACGGGTGGACTGGTATTGTTATTGATTGCAGCAGCTTCCAAAGATACCGGACCGCAAGTCAGAAATAAATCCGTGCTGGTTTTCGATTTGGGGTTGAACATCACCGATAGCGATCCGAGCAGAAGTACCAGCGAAGCGCTAGGGGACGTGCTATCTGGCGATGATGGTGACACGATCTCCTTGCGAACTGTTTTGGATGCAATAGACAAAGCAACTCAAGACAAGCGAATTGTGGGCATCTACTTAGACGGTACCAAGGCATCAGCCGGAGGCGCTGGCTTTGCCACGCTCAAGGAAGTACGAGAGGCGCTGGAACGTTTCCGCGCTTCCGGTAAAAAAATCCTCGCTTACAATATGGGCTGGGGGAAACAGGAATATTATGTGGGATCGGTGGCAAATACGGTCGTAGTTAACCCCCTTGGCGAAATGGAACTTAACGGCTTGCGTTCCGAGCCGATGTTTTTGGCGGGAGCGTTGGAGAAGTACGGGATTGGGGTTCAGGTTATTAGAGTTGGGAAGTACAAATCGGCTGTTGAACCGTATGTTTTAAAACAGTTGAGTAAGGAAAGCAAGCAACAGACTCAAAAACTGTTGAGCGATATTTGGGGCGAATTCAAAGCGACGGTGGGAAAGAGTCGCAAAATTACTCCAAAGCAATTACAAGCGATCGCCGATACGAGTGCAGTGTTATCGGCAACAGAAGCCAAGAAGCGCGGCTTAGTTGATAAGGTAGCTTACTTTGACGAAGTGGTTGCCGAACTTAAAAAATTGACCGGAAATAAAAAAGAAGATGAATCGTTCCGCAAAATTAGTCTAACCACCTACGCCGACATTTCTGGCGAATCGCTGCGCGAGGAGCGTAACTCGGAGAACAAAGTTGCTGTTATTTACGCCGAAGGTGAGATAGTTGACGGTCAAGGCGGCGCGAGTCAGATCGGGGGCGATGGCTTTGCCAGACAATTGCGAAAACTTCGACTGAATAACGATGTGAAAGCAGTAGTTCTGCGCGTCAACAGTCCCGGTGGTAGCGCTGCTGCATCTGAGGTAATTCAGCGAGAGGTGCGACTCACCAAGCAAGTCAAGCCAGTTGTTGTATCTATGGGTGATATGGCTGCTTCCGGTGGGTACTGGATTTCTACTTATGGCAACCGCATCTTTGCAGAACCAAATACTATCACGGGTTCAATTGGTGTCTTTGGTTTGCTGCTGAATGTCAAGAAGTTAGCAAATAACCAAGGTATTACTTGGGATGTGGTTAAGACTTCTAAGTATGCTGACAGTCAAACAATTAGTCGTCCTAAGACGCCAGAAGAGTTGGCGGTAAACCAGAGATTTGTCAACCAGATTTACTATCAGTTCATCAACAAGGTAGCAGACTCGCGGAAGTTGCCCAAGCAGAAAGTGGCGGAGATCGCTCAAGGGCGCGTTTGGTCGGGGAAAGATGCTAAACGGCTGGGTTTGGTTGATGAGATTGGGGGTTTAGACAGCGCGATCGCCTATGCGGCTAAGGAAGCCAAGCTGGGGGATGATTGGGAACTGCAACAGTACCCGGAAAAACGCAGTCTTGAAGAACGCATTTTGAAGAAACTCTCTGGCGATCAAGCTTCTGTTAAACAGAAAAAGCTCGATCCGCTGACAGCAGAGTTCCTCAAGCTGCAAGCTGAGTTGACAACTCTCAAAGCGATGAACGATCCCATGAATGTCTATGCCCGCATGCCCTACAATCTGCGGATTGATTAGGTAACGTGGGAATGGGCCGGGGGATTTTGGATTGTAGAGACTTCCACTACAATGCGAGTCTCTACAATCTCCCACTTTCTCCCTCTTCCCTGACTCCGGGCGCAGCATCCTTATAATTACTGAACACCTAGCTGAATTAAGTAAAAATACAGTACCATTCTGACGATGTGTAGAGTAAAGTGAATTATTAGTTCAGTCGTTACTTTTACACATCTATCAATGGATAGAAAAACAAACCGCCTAATGCTTCTGATTGTTGCCTGTAGTGCCGCTGGCGTTGTTGTCGGAGGTACAAGCAACTGGGTAGACAGTCATCAGTGCTTGAAAAAGCAAGCGCCGACGATGGAGTGCTTGACTCAAGATCCCCTTGTTAAGACGATTCACGGTATGAGCATCGGCTTAATAGCTGGCGCTGGCGCAGCCCTTGGTGCCACGATGCAGCTTAAGGAGGAAGAGTAGAAGCAGGCGGTATAGTTTGACTGAATCCAAAAAACCTGTTGTCTTAAGGATAACGGGTTTTTGAGGATTGGCGATCGCGATCGCTGCTATTTCGCCAGTAATTTTGGCAATTTTATAGAAATGCGCGATATTGCTGTCTAACAGCTAATAGTATTGGGTAAGAATGTCTTAGCCCGTAAAGCCTTGCATCTCCAAGTGCTGTCGTCCTTTAACTAAGATAGCAACAGCGGCTAGACGCTGGGGCGTTTACTCCCTTATTTAAGAATACAGAGCGTTTTTAGCCCGCAAATGCCCGCGAGCGTATCTGGATTCGGTTAAAATAAATTTTGGCATGCATTGCCGAAATAGGCTTAATTTAAGCTCTAAATGCTTAATAAATAAGCTTATTCAAAGAGAAGTATAAATATAAACTTTAAGATAAATTACTCACAATATCTAATTCCTTATAGCCTGTCTTATCGTCTAAAGTCCTCAAAAATGTAAATTCTTTGCTGGCTCCGATGATAATCTCGGCGGTTGTATAAATTATGCAACCATACTCTAAATGTCCACCGAGAAACTTACCTTGTTTATCAGCTATAGTAATATGCAGATGAATGCCGCTGGTTGCCAGCGTGCCGTTGATGGCAAGAATCTCAAATTTATCGTTCAATACTGTCCTAATATTTTGATTGGCAAAGCGAAGCGTTGCCTGTTTCAGGCTGCCAATCGCCGTTAACATAAAACCTGCTTTAATATTCTCCCGATCTACAAAATCCCTTAAGCTTTCTTTTAGATCTTGATCGGGTTGCAGCCTCAAAGCATGAACTTTCATATATTTGTCTGGATAGACTACTTTAAATATACCCTTTGATAGATGATACGTTACAAAATATTTAAAATTTTCTTGTTGGCGGGCGTGAATTAAGACTAGCGGCTGTCTCAGTGCAAAAACCTGTAAATCTAAATTGATTTTAGTATGACAGCAAAAATTATTCCTAATGGGGAACTAAGTAGGTCTTTCTAATTACCTATAGGGTGGCTACAGCAATAGAGAAACCCATCGAACCTTTACAAACATTGGGTTTCGTACCTTAACCCAACCTACCGAAGGTTTTTAATTTAATTGTCTTCGCCTACTTAAATGTAAAACAAATATGCGGCTAGAGGAATTATCTAGTTAGAGATTGGGGTATTGCTTGTAGGTAACAATGATGCTATGTAAGAAAGCGGTAAAAGTTCTGTTACATATCCGGGGGGAATGGGAACACTAAAACAGGAAGGTAAAAAGGCCTTCTTTGCGTTGTTCCTCATAAGGTAATTACCACTATGGCTAATAATATGTCACCTCAGTGCCAAAACCTGCAAGAACAGGTTGGTAGTTTGTTGCATCTGTTACAGCAAGAGCCGTCTTTACGTGGTGAGGATACCACCGCCGCTGAGACTTCGCTGAGGAAGGCTGTTTCCCCCAAGTTTGAAATTGTGTTTGCGGGTGCGTTTAGTGCAGGGAAATCGATGCTAATCAACGCACTGCTAGAACGGGAATTGCTTTACAGTGCAGAGGGACACGCAACGGGTACGGAATGTTATATCGAGTATGCTGAACCTGGCAAAGAACGAGTAGTGCTGACGTTTTTGAGCGAGGCAGAAATTAGGGAACAAGCAGTGGCGTTGTGTCAGCAGTTAGGATTACCTCCAGCAGCTAATATTAATCAAACCGAAGTAATGGAATTGTTAGGGGAGGGATGCGAAGCGATTATTGAATTGGAGGGGGGGAAAGATAAGTCTGAACGAGCAAAGCAGGCTAATGCATTGAAGTTGTTGTTAGAGGGGTTTAGAGAAAACCGCGATCGCATCGGTACTGTAAATAATTCTACATACTCGATGGAGCAATTTAATTTAACTAATTTAGCAGAAGCTGCTCAGTTTGCTAGGCGCAGCAGCCGCAGTGCTGTATTAAAAAAGGTAGAGTATTACTGCAACCATTCCCTTTTGCAAGATGGCAACGTTATTATCGATACACCTGGAATTGATGCACCTGTAGAACGAGATGCAGAACTGACTTACAATAAGATTGAAGATGCAGATACTTCTGCCGTAGTGTGCGTTTTTAAGACGGCGGCGACTGGCGAATTGACATCAGAAGAAACTAAGCTAATTTCGCGCACGCATCAGAGCCAGAGCATACGCGATCGCGTGTTCAATGTTTTCAACCGCGTTGATGAAACTTGGTACAACGATCAGCTACGCAAACGGTTGGATAATTTAATTAATTCCCAGTTTCGGGATAGCGCTAAGGTTTATAAAACCAGCGGCTTGCTGGGATTTTATGGAAGTCAAATTAAAGGGAAAAGCGCAGGCGATCGCTTTGGTTTAAATTCCATATTTGCTGAGAGCCTTAAAGGCGCGGATGGACAAGAAGAAACGCCGCAATTTGTCTATGAATTTATTCGCTACTGTCTTATCTCTGGCAAACTATCGCCTAATAAGTTTTCTATTCCCCCAACCGTTCTTCAGGCTACTACAAACAATGATAAATATGTACGGATTCTCAGCGGTTTAGGAACGCCGCTTATTGAACAATTAATTGGCGATAGCGGGATTGAAGAGTTTCGCACTGGGATTACTCGCTATCTTACCCAAGAAAAACGACCTCAATTGTTTAAAGCTCTGGCTGACGATTTGCAAGACATCTGTATTAGCCTGAAGAAACATTATCAGTCTACGCACCGCGATTTAGATAGCCAACCTCGCGAAATCGAGGCGATGAAAGCGCAGGAGTTACAACGACTCAACCAGCAACTCCAGCAAGTTGGACAAGAATTTAGCAAGCATATTGCAGAAGAAGTTAATCAGGTGGTTACTAATAACTGCGATGGTTTTGAGGCAGATTTTCTTCAGTTGCAATCGCGGCTGATTCGGCGTTTAGATGAGTTGCTGGATACTTTCTCTGTAGCAGATGCTTATAGCCGTGCAACGATGAGCCATCCCCGCAATGCTACTGCGCCTTTAATTGCAGTTTTGGTGGAAGCGCTTTATTATTTGGCTAACTGTCTGGAAGATATATTAGTCGAATCTACCGCACAAGTAGTTGCTAACCTTTTCCAACGGTTAACTGAGCGAGTCCGTAAGTCGGAATATTATCGCCAGTTGTATCGGTTGCTAGGGAATGATGGCGGAATTGAGCAACAGTTGAAGGTATTGGAGAAAGATGTTACTCATGCTTTGGTGAGTGCGGCGCGGATAGAGTGCGATCGCTTTGTGCGTGAAAGTCCCCGATTTTATGATGAAGGCACATTTTCAATATATCAATTCCGCCAAACGTTGCAGCAAACTTCCCAAGCTTATGACTGCGAAAGTATGGTGGAAGCTGAACCTGCAATTCGTCAGTTGTTGAAGCTAGATTTTGAACCAAAAGTCTATACAACAATTAAGCGTACTTTCCGCCAAACTATCAATCAAACGCTGAAGACGCAACTTTTACCAGCAGCAGATAAACAAGCTGATGAAATATTGCAGCAATATACCCAGGCGCGTGCTTATTTAGAGCAAACGCTAGAACAAGAAGCGCAGGAGAAAATTGCTAGCAATCGCCGTTCGCAAAGTGTGGTTGAACAAAAAATGGCGGCTTACAATCAAGCAGTTTCTGGCATTAATAGCTGTTTGCAATCGCTGGGTTTATACGAGCATCAATTGCCTGTAATTGATGATGTGAATGTTAAACCTAGTTCGCCTAATTTAGGAGCTAATGGGGTTGTTAATTCAGGCGCGATCGCAAATGTTGTAGGAGTATAATCGCAGGTTCGGTTCTACAAATAGACTTGGCCATTAATCGCGGCTAGACATACGAAACCCGCGCAGGCGGGTTTCAAATTCTTTATTGAGATTTCAAAGTGAGGGGAGTTCCTAGCGGTACCATATCGCAGGCTCTACGACACGCGAGATCCCGCGTTAGGAGCGATCGCGTCTCGACGACGGATGTCAAAACGCGCCTCGCGTTGCGCCCCAGTCGAGCGCCGGGTCTTGCTCGTGTCCCGCCGCCTTCATCGCGTGCTGGTAGCCGGGGCGATCGCTGATTCTCGCTAGCCACGCCTTAATGTTCGGACGGTTGTCGAGACCGATGTTGTAGAATGCCTTCATCGTGCCGAACGGGAAGTGCATCATGATGTCGGCAGCAGTGAACTCAGATCCGGCGAAGTAGGGCGATCGCGACAGGCGATCTTCGACCAGCTGTAGGTGAAGATCCAGCCGTTCGCGTAGGGTGGGCAGTAGCGGAGAATCGCTGTCCTGTCCTGCGGCCATCGCTGCGATCCAGTTCACGCCGATCTGCATCATCAGACTGGCATTCGCGTAGTGGAACCAATACAGGTAGTCGGGATACTGCGGTGAAGTAACGGGTACCGCGAGCCGCCCGTTCCCGTAGCGGGCTAGTACATACTCGGCGATCGCGCCGGACTCGGCCATAACAATCTCGCGATCGCACAGCACTGGCGCGCTCCCAAGGGGATGAACTGAGCGCAGTTCGGGTGGAGCAAACTGCGTGACCGGATCTCGTTGGTACACTCGCAGTTCATAGGGCAAATCGAGTTCTTCGAGTAGCCATACGATCCGCTCGGACTGGGAGACTTTGAGATGGTGGACGATGAGCATATGCCCCCAAGGTGGCGAACTTGCGTGAACTCCGCTTTGAGTATAGCAGCGCCGCCAGTCGCTGACAGCCGCGAATTCTATTCGCCCGATATCTTTGCAGAACTGAAATGCTACCCGATAATAGTTAATAGGATATTTTCCAAACGAGAGACTAACATGGAATATAACTCTTATTTACAAAATTGCGACGATGATGATGTTATATCATTCAGCGAAAACCTATATAAAATGGGTAAATTTAAGTCAGCATTAGCGTCATCCAAAGAAAAAGTAGCAAATGTAATAATCGAATCATTAGCACCATATGGAATAAAAGATGTAGATATATAGCCTTTCCCTATCTAATGAGGTACGATTAATAGATAGGTTGTACATTTTCCTTAAAGAGAAATGAAGGCATATTCGCTCGACTTACGGCAAAAAATTATCGATAACTATGTTCAAG